>WLJZ01000032.1 GCA_009701525.1 Actinomycetota bacterium | reverse complement strand
GATATGCCTGAATCAATTGTTGAACGCGAGCTGTCTTATTTACTTGATCATCTTTTGTTGCGCGCATATCAACGACCCAACGAATTGGAACGTAAGGGATACGAAGCGCAGCGAAAATCTCGTCGTAGAAACCATTTTCGCCAAGAAGTAATTCATGGATTCGCTTTAAGAAATCACCAGATTGTGCGCCTTGAATAATTCGGTGATCGTAAGTACTAGTTAGCGTAATAACTTTGCTAATTCCGAGTTCTGCCAAAGTATCTTCATTTGCACCATGGAATTCAGCTGGATAATCCATCGCTCCCACGCCAAGAATTAAGCCTTGGCCTTGAACTAAGCGAGGAACGGAGTGAACGGTTCCGATAGTTCCTGGGTTAGTTAAGGAAACTGTTGTGCCAGCGAAATCTTCTACAGTTAAAGATCCACCGCGCGCTTTGCGAACAGTCTCTTCATATGATGCCCAGAATTGCCCGAAATCTAACTCTTCACAGCCCTTGATTGATGGAACAAGTAATTGACGTGAACCATCTGGTTTTGCAAGGTCGATAGCGATACCAAGATTTATATGTTCTGGTTTACCAATCGCTGGCTTGCCTTCTAATTCACCGAAGAATGCATTCATCTCTGGCATTTGGCGAATAGCGCTGATCATCGCATAACCGATTATGTGGGTGAATGAAACTTTTCCACCACGGCTCCGCTTTAAATGATTATTAATAACTGTCCGGTTATCGATCATTAATTTTGCTGGAACAGCGCGCACACTTGTCGCGGTTGGAACAGTTAGCGAAGCTTCCATGCTTTGAACTACGCGCGCACTTACACCGCGAATTGGTTCAAGAGTAGAGGCGCCCGGACTAACTAAAGTTGGAATTGGTTTAACAATTGGATCCGCAGGCGTACGAGTTGACGCAACTGGTGTTGCTTGCGCAACTGGTGTTGCTTGCGCAACTGGTGTTGCGATTGGCGCAACTGGTGTTGCGGTCGGTGAAACTTGGGTTGCTGCTACTGGCACTTGAAGCGTTGCGGGATCAGCAACTTTCTTTGGAAGCGGTGGGTTTCCACCTTTAGGTGCGTTATCCAAAGTTGGAATTACTTTGCCATTTGAATTTATTGAGTTATTTGAATTAGGTGTGTAGTCGGAGAAAAATTCGCCCCAAGATGCATCTACAGAATTTGGATCGGCTAAAAAGCGTTCATACATTTCATCAACAAGCCATTCATTGGGACCAAAAGATCCGCCAAAGTGATTAGCAGGCGTATTAGATCCAGTTGCCGACACTTGTGATGCTCCCGATTCCACTTAAATCGTTACTTAATTCCGCGCTTAATGATAAGAGTCTAATAGGACCAGAGGCTTGGGACTATTCCTTGCGGGCCTGTATTTACCAAAATGAACTGTGATTACCGCCCCATTCCCAATTTTTCAGCAGGAAATCTCCGCCGAATTTGGGCAGAGTTGCCGCCATGAATTCCGGGATTTCACAGTCAGCAGATCGACCGCTCGCGATAGTCACTGGGGGATCACGCGGCCTTGGATATGTTGTAGCTAGCGAGCTTTCGAGGTTGGGTAATCGAGTTCTAATCGTTAGTAAGGATCCAGAACGTGCGGCTAAAGCTGCATCAGAAATTGGCTGTGAATTTGAAACTGTAGATTTCCAAGATTTAGATGCCACCCAAATTAAGTTTCAGGAAATTACCTCGAAATATGGAACACCTAAGATTTTAGTTTTAGCTCATGGCGTTATGAGCGAGAAGATGTCAAAGACTTTGCGGACTACAAAAGATGAATGGCGCCGAGTTATGTCAATCAATTTGGATTCGGTTTTCATTGCAATAAACACCGTTGCGCCTGCGATGGCAGATGCTCGTGATGGTCGAGTAATTATTTTCACTGCATGTTTAGGAAGAATGTCTGGACCAGGAAATGCCGGCGGACTTGCGCCTTACCGAATAAGTAAAGCCGGCGTAAATGCACTGGTGCGAAATCTTGCGCACGAAACTGGACAAGGTGGCCGTGGATTTTTAGTTGATGCAACTTGTCCAAACCACAGTCGTACCGATATGGGTGGCCCCGATGCTCCAAGATCTGCAGAAGAAGGTGCGGCGACAGCTATTTGGCTGGCGACTAGAAACTTTGAACCCGGCAAAGATCAGACTGGTTTATTCTGGGAAGATCAAAACATAATTCCTTGGTAAGCAATTAAACAAATAATTATTTAGTAATTATCTGCGGTTTTTCCGTTGTATCCAAAGAGCGCAGTGAACAATGTCAATGCACCCAGTATTGCAAGTGGAATACCAACTTCTAGCAAGTCACCAGAAATCATGTAATAAGAGACGCCGATTGCAATCAAATTAGCAAGAACCGCGGGTGCCCGACCGTAAGAGCGATGACGGGCAAAACCGGTCGAAGCGAAATAAAGTCCGATTGCGCCAACACTGGCAAAGACAATTTCCCCGATAAGGGCAGAGGGCCAGGTCGCGGTAGAGAAAACAGTTGCTAGTAATAAGTAGATGACGATTCCAGCAAGTATCAAAGATTCAATTCTAAGTAACCAGATGGCGGCAGACCTAGATCTTTCGTAGAACGAATCACTCAATTGCATCTGGGCTCCTCTATTTTTTCCTTCGCAAAATCAGATATCTCAGGGGTGCCAAACTCTAATGCATATAAAACAGCTTTTAGGGCTAGCCTCAGTAAATGAAGGTTGAATTTTCTAATAACGGTTATATAGATTCATTAACAGGCGCTCCGGCACCTAGAAATTTCTTTGAAAACTTAACGCGCGAAATCCATAAATCTCAACGTCATTATCAACCGCTAACAATATTAACCTTCAAGTATTTGCCAGTTTCAACTAAAACAGAATCTGAGAAGGAATTGATAGAACTTGGGCGAGCAATTAATCGAAATATGCGAAAGGGCGATTTCTATTCACGAATAGCGCAAGATGGATTTTGGGTGTGTTTACATGCAGATCAAAGTGAGGGGAGAGATTCAAAAATCAGATTCAGCAAAGAGATTTCTACTTTATTTAGTGGGAAGAAATCAATAGTTCCTGGAAGTAAAAGTAACGTCGACATTTCGCTGAATTTTTGGGATCGTGATATGAGCCCAACTTCTTGGATTGCTGCCATCGACGTGAAGTACTTTCAATAACATTCAGTACCTTCAATAACATTCAGTACTTTCAATAACATTCAGTTCTTTCAATAACGTTCAGTACTTTCAATAAAATTACGCAACAGGACCTAAAGTTCACGTGTTGTAACTTTATAATTGAATTCACACCTAGTTGTTAATGAACAAAACTTCGGTGCCATGAATTGATATTTGATGCCCGAATGAACACAAAGACTTTTGGCCCACTCCAAGATTTAATGGACGATCCAGAAATAGAAGAAGTTTGGATTAACTCCCCAAATCGCATATTTATTGCAAGAAAAGGCATTAGCGAATTAACAAATCTCACGCTAACTTTTGATGAGGTTCGAAATCTTGTTGAAAGATTACTCATGTGGGGCGGTCGGCGCTTAGACCTTTCGCACCCATTCGTTGATGCGAGATTGCCTGATGGAAGTAGATTGCATGTCGCAATTCCCGAAATAACTGCTCAATATTGGGCAGTAAATATTCGCAAGCATTTAATCAGAGGTAAGTCACTTTCTGAATTAGCAAAAATCGGAGTTATGTCTGAAGAGGTTTGCGCCTTTCTAGTTAAGTGTGTTGAGTCAGGCTTAAACATTTTAGTTAGCGGTTCAACTCAAGCTGGTAAAACAACTCTGCTAAATGCGCTAGTTAGCGCAGTCCCGCTCAAGAGTCGAGTTATAACAATTGAGGAAGTATTTGAACTTCGGCCGAAACTTCCGGATTGTGTTGCGCTTCAAACAAAACCAGCAAATCTTCAAGGTGAAGGTGCCATTCCACTTCGCCGATTAATAAAAGAAGCACTTCGAATGCGACCATCACAAATTGTGGTCGGTGAAATTCGAGAAGCTGAATCTTTAGACTTATTAATTGCTCTCAATTCTGGTTTACCCGGAATGGCCACAATTCACGCAAATTCTGCGAAGGATGCAATTAGTAAATTACAGACGCTTCCCTTATTAGCAGGCGAGAATATTTCACATAAATTCATTGCGCCAATAGTTGCCGCCGCAATCGATTTAGTTGTTCATCTTTCGATTGCACCAGATGGTGTTCGACGAATAATGGAGATTGCAGAAGTAACCGGTCGAATTGAAGTTGATCGAGTTGAAGTAGAAATGCTCTTCCACTATCGCGCTCTACCAAAGCCTGGATATGAAAAGGGACTTCAAGACCCGATGCATATTTTTGAAAATCTAGATGGAAATATAGGTAGATAAGATGAAGAAAGCGCTGAACGCTAATGGCAAGAAACCTGCAGTTGAAATCTCAATCTATTTAGCAAGTGGATTTATCGGTTTCTTAATTTCAAGCCTGATAACGACATCAACGCTAATTGGCATTCCCTTCGGATTAATCACGGTGGCAATTCCCGTAGTTCTAATTAAGCGAAAAGCGGAAAAAGAACGAATGGCGCTACAAGGTCTCTGGCCAGAAATATTGGATCACATAATTTCAGGGTTGCAGTCAGGACTTTCTCTCGCAGAGACTCTCGTAATTTTAAGTGGAAGAGGACCAGAAAAAACTAGATCATTCTTTGCCTTGTTCGCCCAAGATCTGCGATCTGGAATGGAGTTTGAAAAAGCGCTCACCGAACTGAAACTTAGATTCAGCGATGGAATTGCAGATCAAGTTTGTGAAGTTCTTGAATTTGCCAGAGTTTCTGGAAGTCGCGATACGTCTCTAACTCTAAGAACTCTTTCAAATTTTATAAGAAGTGATTTGGCGATTCGTGCCGAAATAGAGGCTAAACACAGTTGGGTTAAGAACTCAGCAGCACTTGCTGCTGTCGCACCATGGATTTTGCTCTTGCTATTAGCTGCCCAACCAAATACCCGAAATGCATATACCAATGCGAATGGTTTCATGATTCTAATTACAGGAGCAGTTCTAACCATAGTTGCATATATTTGGATGGAACGAGTTGGAAAAATCAGTCAAACTCCGCGGACCTTCGCATGAATATTTTCTCACTCTCCCTAATATTTCTTTCACCGATAATTTCTTATGCAACATATATTTTGCTACAAGAAAACCGTGATCCCTTAAGAGGATTTCATGACAACTTCTTGAGAAATTCAAATGTAATAAAGAAAGATGTTAGTGGCGCCAAAACTCCCCAACAGGGACTAAATATTCCGGGCCTAAATATTCCGGGACGAAATATTCCGGGACCGAGAGCGCTACTAATAATTTTTGCAATCTCGTTGCCACTTCTCTTCCTCTCCGGAGTTTCACCAAGATTAATAATGATTATAGGTATTTCACTTCCAGCTTTTATCTTCTGGCTGAAGGAGAGTTCAAGCCGCGATCGCAAGAAAGAACTATTGCTTATCGAATCCGAATTCCCCGCAATCGTAGAATTATTTGCAGTACTAGTTTCGGCAGGTGAAAGTCCTTCAACAGCGTTACAACGAGTATCGACACGTGCAACAGGAGTTTTGGCTGACAAATTCACTGAAACTTTAAGCGATTTGCAGAGAGGTAAAAATTTAACTCAGGCACTTGAAAAATTGGGGCTTGAAGTTAATTCCGCATCCATCCGTAGATTTTGTGACACCTTAATTCTTGCAATGGAGCGAGGAACATCGCTGTCGGATGTTTTAACACGTCAAGTTGAAGAAGTCCGTGCCGCGCATCATGCCTCTTTGATGACGGAAGCCGGTAGGGCAGAAATCGCGTTAATGATTCCGGTGATTTTTCTGATTTTGCCTATTTCGGTTCTGTTTGCTCTTTGGCCTTCATATCTATCGCTTGGTCAGAGCGTTATGTAGAAATCCCGAATTCCAGCCGCAGCCTTTATTAACACCTAGTTGATCATGCACAAGGCAGAGCGATTGCTTAACTCCTAGCCACATTCCCAATAAAGATAGCGCCCAACAGTTCTATAACCCCAACAGTTCTATAACCCCAAATTCGGAAGTAGGAAGAAAATGAGAATAAAGATGGTTTACTCGGAAAAGTTTAATGGCGCAGTATCAACGTTATTTATAGATTCTGTTGGCTCGCTCAATTCAATAAAAATTAAGTTAGTTTCTAAATTCTCAAAATATATAGCGATCCATTTACTTGGGGAAAATCAGAGGCCAGTTTTTAGCAAATTATTTAAGCAACTAAACCAAATTCATTCACAATTTAATCTGGCCTTAAAGTCGGAGCGTGGCGATGTTCCTGGCTGGGTATTAGTTGTTCTTATGACAACTGGCTTGGTCACTGGAATCTGGACAGTTGCACAGCCAAGACTTTCAAGCATTCTAAAAAATTCCTTGGACAACATGAACAGTATTCGCTAAAAATGAAGCGCCCAGTAATGAATCTAAGATTGCTCCGTGAAGAGAAAGGAACTGTTGAGTCTGCATTAGTTTTAATACCAACGGTCCTACTTTTCTTAAGCGTATTGCAAATCGCTGCTTCAGTCCTGGGCCGCGGGGTCGCGGTAAATACTTTGCAGGGAGATGTAAGTCGAGAGGCGCTACTTGGATCAACTTACTTAAGTGAATCAAGTGATCAAAATGGAACGGTTATTTCTAGACAATCTTTACCAGGTGGGGGATCAATAATTATTGGCAAGAGAAAAAGTTTATTGCCACGAATTACACCCTTGATTATCGCAAATGACTCTTTCATTTCGACAGGAATCGCGGTCGATGAAAATTCATAGTTTGCTTAAAATAGCCAAAGATGAAGATGGAAGTGCAATTGTTGAATTCGTAATTCTTGCGCTTCCGCTATTTATTCCACTCGTAATCTATTTAACATCAGTGAATGATTCAGCCCAGATTCAATATGAAGCTAGGAATTTCGCAAGGCAAGTCGCTCGGGTATATGTGACAAGTCCTAGTCAAGAGTTGACGGCTCCCCGCGTTGCGGCTTTAGTTGAAGTATTTTCTAGAAGTAATTTTGCCGAGAATAGAATTAATTTACCTCCCGATGTTCAGATTAATTGCAGCTTTTCACCCTGTCTTTCACCAAATGGTCACGTCGTTGTTGAGGTCAAATTAACCTCATCAAGTAGTGGAAAGAGTGCGATTGCAAGAGCAAGTCAAACAGTTGATGCTTGGCGAAATAGTTGAATTTAATTGGGCAGGTAAGAAATTTCATCAGGTCAGAAGAGGGCTCGCTATCAGTTTTAATATCAGCGCTTTTCCTTGTGGTTCTAACTCTCTCTATTGGAATTATTGACATCACTGACTCATATTTAGCTAAGCGTGAGTTAACTCAGCTAGGAGAAGATGCGCTTCTAGTTGCCTCACACTCTCTTGATGAGAACCGCTATTACTTAAGAACTACATCTGAAATATTCGGCAATTCAAATAGAGTTCCATTAGATTGCCAGGTTGCCTCTGCCAAATTTGCTAGCGAGGTAAGTTCCCATAACCTAAGAGGCAATGTAATCGTGGTTTCTGGCTGGAATTGTATTAATGATCAAATAACTGCAAGCATCAGTTCAAGCATTCAAGCGTTAGTCATTTTTCCCATAATTTCACAGATAAATGGTGGGAGAGTAGATGTGAGTGCCACAATTGGTGCTACATCAGAATTGAGTAGCTGAGTTTAGGTATTACCCTTATCCCATGGCAGCTCGTGAATATCTCGAAGAAGTTAACGCACTTCGCGTAACGCTCTCGGCAATCGAGCAGGTCTTAAATCTTCCGAAACTTGAAGCTGATTTCAAAACTTTAGAGGCCGAAGCTAGTGCGCCAAACCTTTGGGATGATCCAGAGAAGGCTCAAGTAGTAACTAGCAAACTTTCAAGAGTTCAAGCAACTCTTAACAAATCAAACAATATTAGACGCAGACTTGAAGACGTTCCTCTTCTTCTCGAATTGGCGCAAGGCGAAAAAGATCAAAGCGCAGTTGCTGAAGCTGGCGCCGAATTAGATGATGTAACACGCGCGATTAGAGAATTAGAAGTTCAAACTCTTTTGAGTGGTGAATATGATGATCGCGACTGTTTAATAACTATTAGATCTGAAGCTGGCGGCGTTGAAGCAGCAGATTGGGCCGCAATGTTGATGCGAATGTATCTTCGCTACTGCGAGCGACATAATTTTAAAGTTGATGTCCTAGAAACTTCTTATGCTGAAGAAGCTGGCATTAAATCCACAACTTTTAGAGTCCATGCGCCATATGCATACGGAACACTTTCTGTAGAACAGGGAACACATCGACTTGTTCGAATTTCGCCATTTGATTCGCAATCTCGTAGACATACTTCTTTCGCCGGCGTCGAAGTTGTTCCCGTAGTGGAGCAGAGCGATCACATTGAAATTGATGAAAAAGAATTACGCGTTGATGTGTATCGCTCATCAGGACCTGGCGGGCAGGGCGTTAATACAACTGACTCAGCGGTAAGAATTACTCACTTACCAAGTGGCATTGTTGTTTCTTGCCAGAACGAGCGATCACAAATTCAGAATAAAGCTACTGCAATGGCTGTTTTGCAATCGAAACTCTTAGATCGCCGCCGCCAAGAAGAGCGTGCGAGATTAGATGCACTTAAAGGCGATAACTCTGG
>WLJZ01000031.1 GCA_009701525.1 Actinomycetota bacterium | reverse complement strand
GCTTAAAACCTGGTGGCATATTGCCTTCAGAATTTTCGGTTGGGGCTGTCGTTGGAAGCGCCTCACCTTCAATCCACCATTTCTTAACACCGTCAATTAAGGTACAAATAAAAGTTTTGCCGTTGTGCTCACTAATTGCCTTTGTTCCTTCATCGGCTGCGGGGCATGTTCGTCCGGGCGCTGGCTGGCCCTGCGGATATCCATCATCTAGATTTGCTGCGGTGGCAATAGAAAGTAGTGAAGTTGAAGTTAGTGCAAGAGTTATTAGTGAAACCGTAAACCTACGGTTAGAGCGCATCAATCAATCCCTGCAATTGACCGGCATGTGACTTTGAATGCCCGCTCGCAGTTTCTACAAGCTGTGTAAGAGTTAGTGGACCGCGATCAATATGTTTGGATGTGCGCGACCAATCGCTCTCTGGAACTGCATGCAAAATACTGGCAATTGCAATCTGAATTCCCTCCACCGCGGCAAGGGAAGCAAGTGCATCGCGATTAGCATAATTCAAACGTTCTGGATAAATATCTTCATTGAATGGAAAAATATCTGGATTAACTTCAGCGAGGTTATTTAAATATCGAGTTGCAAAATGCATCTCGCCATCACACATATGGTGCAACACATATGCGGGCGACCATTCACCTGCAATAGGGGTCTTATTTAAGTCAGCAACTGGAATTGATTTTGCTAGGGCTATGAATTCTTTTCCGTTGGCAATGAACTCGGCCAGCACCGCGCTATTAGATTTATTCTCGCTCATCTGGCAATTCTAAGCGCAGATATCTCGCATTGCCTAGGGAAATCACTCATGGCACTCACCCTGATTGCTGTTATAGGCTTGCCGAAGTGAACAAGCTTGCTAGAGGAGTGAAAATGGCAGAGAAGAAATTCCGATCTTGGGTTGGATTTAAAGAAGAGGCTGTAGCAGCTCCAACCGAAAATGCGGTTGAGCGCATTCGCCAACTAGAAACTCAACTTGCTGATTTACGTTCTCGTCGAGACATTACAAGTTTAAGTAAAGAAGAATTTGAAATCCTTGCAGGTGAAACTGCTATGAGTTTGATTAAGACCGCGCAACAACGTGAATCTCGTGCGCTTGCTGCGGCCGAACAAACAGTCGCTGAAACTGCTCGAATCACAAAAGAACGTCTGGATTCTTCTGAAGCCAAAGCAAAATCAATTTTATCTGGCGCAGAATCCCGTGGTCGTAAATATATTGAAGCTGCTGAATCTGATGCGATTGAGCTTCGCGAGAAAGCCATTCGCCAAGCCGAACAACTTCTATTAGAAAGCAAACGCGAAGCTGCAGCACTAGGTGGGGCTGCAAAGCGCGAAGCTGAAAGAATTATTAGTGAAGCAACAGGTGAAATAAGTGAATTTAGATCATGGCTTACTAGCGCAATATCTGAATCAGAGCGTTTGTATCGTCTTCAGACCCAATCGCTAAATGCTGCCGAACAAGCCATTGGTGAAACTCGAAACAGGCTGAAGCAGGCATTTGAGCGTTTAGCTGCGCTACAAGGTGATATCGATGCAAATATTGATGAGAACGATCGCCCCGTGGAAAAAACTTTTGTACGCAAAGGCGCAAAGCGTCCCGAAGAGGCAAAAAAGCCAGAGGCAAAAAAGCCAGCGGCAAAGAAGACAGCAAAGAAGACAGTTAAAAAAGCTGTTAAGAAAAGCACCACTAAAAAACGTAAGTAGTCACGATGCAGCGCGCATCAATTTCTAATACTCATATACCTGCAATTGATGGCTTGCGAGCTCTTGCCGTTGTCGCCGTTGTTCTTTATCACCTTGGCATTAATTGGATACCGGGTGGCTTTCTTGGAGTGGATCTCTTTTTCGTAATCTCGGGTTATGTAATTACGCGATTAATTCTTGATTCGATTGAGAGCGCAAATGGTTTAGATATCAGAGAATTCTATGCAGCAAGGGCGCGCAGACTATTTCCTGGTCTCTTAGTAATGATCATCGTTACCTGCGTAGTCATGGCGCTTTTCGCGCCAGATAGCATCCGCAGATTTATCAGTGACTTACCTTTTGTATTATCCGGAACAAACAATTGGCACTTAGTAGCACTTCATCAAGATTATTTTCAAGCTATTGGGCGACCACCGCTTCTTCAGCACACTTGGTCACTCGCAGTTGAATTTCAATTCTATTTAATCTGGCCCATCATTCTCCTGATTGTTTGGCGCCGATTTGGTAAGCGAGTAGTTCGTCGCGCAGCGCTACTAATTGCAACTTTTTCAGGAACTGCACTCTTTCTATTCTCTCTTCAAGCAGATAATGCAACAGCTGGACGTATTAGCCATATTTACTTCGGTACAGACACCCACAGCCTTGGACTCTTTCTTGGATCAGCACTAGCCGTTAGTTGGATTCCACGAAACTTAACAAAAGAGATCTCCCAGCGTGCCCAAGATTTTATCGATGGCATCGGCGTATTTGGTTTTATCGGATTGCTCTGCATTTTTCTCTTTATCGAAGAGGCAAATGCAACTCTCTATCAAATCGCATTTCCGCTGGCTGGATTATTTGGTTGTGCAACTATCGTTTCACTAGTTCACCCAGCATCTAGATTTTCACCAATATTAAGTAACCGAATATTTCTCTGGATCGGCCAAAGGTCATATGGAATTTATCTTTGGCACTGGGTTGTTTTTCAGGTGACTAGACCAGGCGCTGACTTAACCGGTTCTCTATTTGCACTAAATGTTGCACGCGTTTTATTGGTCTTAATTCTTGCTGATATTTCACTACGTGCTATTGAAATCCCAATTCGAAGAGGGGTAGTTCAGAATTGGTTTAGAGGAATGAAATATCGAACTAAAGTTATGCAGAAACGGCAACGAATATTCGTTTCTACTCTCTCAGTTTTCACCCTTCTTATTACTGGTACTTCGATTGCTGTCGCCTGGCAGCGCGATCAATCAATCATCGTTGAAATTAGACCAGAGCTAGAACTTCCCCAAGCCGTAATTTCCGCTGACAAACCGGGACTTTGGGTCACTGGCGACTCAGTAATTCTCGGGATCCGAAACAAGTTAGCCGAGAAGACTGATATTGCCTTTATTAATGCTCGGGTTGGCAGGCAAATCCAAGAGCTTGTGAAAGTTGTTGAAGAAGATAAACCTAAATTGTTGGCTTCTTCAGTTGTTCTAAATGTTGGAAACAATAATGCAGTCTCACGCGAAGATATGGTCGATTTGATGGAGTTGCTTAAGAATCAGCCAAGGGTAATTGTTGTAAACACTTCAGTGCCTAGAACCTGGCGAGAAGGAAATAATAAAATAATTGGTGAAGTAGTTTCGCAGTATTCAAATGCCACGTTAATAAATTGGGATCAAATAGCAGAAAACCACCCGGAGTTTTTCGCTCCGGATGGTGTCCACTTAGTTGAAGCCGGTAGTGATGTTTACGTTGCCGCAATCTTAGATGCGTTAAACGTAAATTAATTAATTCAAATTAGGCGTATTGACCTGGAAGTCCGAAAACTTTTCCGCCAACAACTGTGCCATCTTCAAGAACTGATGAAACTCTAAATGAGCACCAACCTGAAGTGTCGCCCTTTGTAATATCTAACGATAGTTGAGTAGCTGGAACGGTTGAAATTAATTTCCAATCGCCGCCATTTGATCGAATTTCTACGTTGTAGTTAGCAACCATTGTGCCGTCGGCTGGTGCCTTCCAGAAAATTGTTGCGCCAGATGCTGTGTATTGCGCAACGATTCCAACTGGTTCGCTACCGCCACCATCAACAACTGTTGCACTTGAAGCCTGTGCACTTGGCTCGGCTGATTCTTCTGCAGGAGCTGACTCCGTAGCAGATGCACTTTCTTGAGGCGCAGCTGACTCCGTTTCTGTTGAACCATTACGTGAAACCACAAGAAGGGCTAGCAATACAACTGCAATAACAACTGCAGTCAATACTCGCTTTGAAGATGAATTTGTATTTGAAGATTTAACTGATGCAGGAACTGCAGCACCTGGAGTTTTAGCAGGACGTGTAGTTACTGAAGAACTCTGGAAGTTTGTGCGAGATGATGTAGCCGGAACAGCTGGAACAACAAAGGTTGATGAAGATCTAACAGCTTTCTTGGAGCTCTTCTTAACTGCCTTTTTAGCCGTTGCCTTCTTTGCAGAAGTTTTCTTTACAGCCTTCTTTGCTGTTGCCTTCTTTGCTGTTGCCTTCTTTGCTGTTGCCTTCTTTGCAGAAGTTTTCTTTACAGCCTTCTTTGCAGTTTTCTTGGCTGTCTTCTTCGCGGTTTTCTTAACTGCCACAGTTGTGCTCCTTGGTTTGTGATTGAAAATTCAAAACTCAATAGCGAAAGGATACCCCAGAGCGCAATAAATCCCTTAAAAACAAGTTAAAGCTAGAGCAGGTCTTTAATTTTTGGCGCTATCGACCGGAGCGCTATTCCACGATGGCTTATTTTGTCTTTCTCCCCGTGTGCAAACTCGCCCAAAGTTAATTCCTGACCACTTGGCTGGAAGATCGGGTCGTATCCAAACCCCGCATCCCCCCGAGGTGAAAGGGTGATAAATCCATCAAGTTTTCCATTTTCTATCACCTCAAGATTTGCTGATTTATGATCTGGTGGAAATACAAGTGCAACTTCGCAAATAAAATGTGCGCCTCTTGCCGTTGTAGCAACACCATCTAGTTGTTGTAAAACTTTCACTATATTCGCTAGATCATCCCCATGTACGCCCGACCATCTTGCGGAAAAAATACCAGGATCTCCATTTAAGAAATCAATACAAAGTCCACTGTCATCTGCAAGTGCTGGAAGGTTTGTATAGTCACAGACTCCGCGGGCTTTCAATAAAGCATTTGCTTTAAAACTATCGCCACTCTCTTCGATATCTGGCAGATCTGGAAAATCCTTTAAACCTAAAACTTCGATATCAGATGCGAATTCTGCTAGCAGCCTCTCAAATTCCGCAATTTTTCCACGATTTTGCGTTGCTAGAACTATTTTTCGCACAAGTAGAGATTAACTAAGAACGCTCTGTTGCAACTTAGAAAGTTGGCTACATCCCGAAGTGCCTAAATCTAAAAGCGAATTAAGCAAAGCTCTGTCAAAAGGCTTGCCTTCTGCAGTTCCCTGAACTTCAACAAAGTTTCCATCTGCTGTGCAAACAATATTCATATCAGTGTCGGCAGTTACATCTTCTTCGTAACAAAGATCTAACATTGGTATGCCACCAATAATTCCAACACTTACTGCTGAAACACCTTGAGTGATTGGGTTTCTCGATGCTGGTATATGGCCTTTTGACTTGGCCCAAGTAATTGCATCTTGGAGTGCAACGTAGGCTCCCGTAATCGCAGCCGTTCTAGTTCCACCATCTGCTTGCAACACATCGCAATCGATAACAATTGTATTTTCGCCAAGTGCCGCGGTATCTACCACTGCCCGAAGTGAGCGCCCAACTAATCTTGAAATTTCTTGGGTTCGTCCCCCAAGTTTTCCTTTAACGCTCTCACGATCTGAACGAGTATGAGTTGCCCGAGGCAACATTGCATATTCACTTGTTACCCAGCCACCACCTTTTCCAACTAGCCAACGTGGGACTCCTGGAGTGAATGATGCGACACAAAGAACGCGGGTATTTCCAAATTCAACAAGGACTGAACCCTCAGCATTATTTAACCAATTTCTAGTGAACTTAATTTCGCGAAGTTGATCTGGATTTCTACCATCAATTCTCAATTTATCCTCGATTCGACTTTTGTGACTTCTGGTCCAAGGAAGCGTCTAGCTAATTTGCTAAAGAGCTCACTTTCACCAGTTGAAACAAATTTATGGGTTGGTTTTCCAGATGTATTGAGCGAGCCATTTTCAACTAGAACTCGATACAAATCTTTAGCAGTTTCTTCGGCGCTTGATACCAGAGTTACTTCGTTGCCCATTACATAAGAAATAACACCGGTTAATAACGGGTAATGCGTACAACCCAGTACCAAGGTATCAATTTTCTTATCAGTTAGCGGTTTCAAATAATCAGCAGCAACCTTTGTAATTGCGGTTCCAGAAGTTTCGCCGCGTTCGACATATTCAACAAAAAGTGGGCAGGCAACTGAAGTAATTTCCAACTGTGGAGCTGCGGCAAAAGCATCTAGATATGCTCCAGAATCAATAGTTGCATTTGTTCCTATGACACCAATTCTTCCGCTTCGGCTTGCCGAAACTGCTCGGCGAACTGCAGGTTGAATAACTTCGATAACTGGAACTGAATAACGCTCGCGTGCATCGCGCAACATCGCAGCACTTGCGGTGTTGCAGGCAATCACAATTGCTTTAACACCGGCTTCAACTAGTTGATCAAGTATTTCTAAGGCAAAAGTTCTAACTTCGGCAAGTGGTCGCGGTCCATATGGTCCACGTGCAGTGTCTCCTACATAGAGAATTGATTCACCAGGAAGTTGATCGATGATTGCTCTTGCAACAGTTAACCCGCCGACACCAGAGTCGAAGATCCCAATTGGGGAATTTTCCGAAACTTTTGCGGTTGACATATGCCCAAGCCTACCCGCCCTAACAATTAATTAGGAATTTATGAAGCTTTATTAAGCCCAGAGTTGTCCATCTAGGACTTCTGGATCGCCTTCTTTTCCATAGACGCCGGTAGATAAATACTTCCAACCACCATCGCAGACTATGAATGCAATATCTGCGCCAACACCTGCTTCTACACATTCTTTTGCAACTCCAAGTGCAGCATGCAAAATTGCACCAGTTGAAATTCCAGCAAAAATTCCTTCAACTTCAAGTAACTCTTTTACGCGGCGAACAGAGTCTTCTGCTCCAACAGAAAATCTACGAGTTATAACCGAAGCATCGTAAAGCTCTGGAACAAAGCCGGCATCAAGATTGCGCAATCCGTAAACAACTTCGCCGTAGCGAGGCTCTGCTGCAATTATTGCGATGTTTGGATTCTTCTCGCGTAGAAATTTTCCGGCGCCCATCAATGTTCCAGTTGTTCCAAGACCTGCTACAAAGTGGGTAACAGTTGGCAAATCTTCAAAAATTTCTGGACCAGTGGTCGTGTAATGAGCCAAGGTATTAGCAGGATTTCCATATTGATATAGAAATACCCAATCTGGATTTTCTGCGGCAAGTTCTTTTGCCACTCGCACTGCCTCATTTGAACCACCCGCAGCCGGTGAATAAATAATTTTTGCGCCCCACATTTCAAGGATTTGAGTGCGCTCAATACTTGTATTCTCTGGCATCACACAAATTAAGTTATAGCCTCGAACTTTTGCAACCATAGCAAGTGAAATTCCAGTGTTTCCACTTGTCGGTTCTAGAATCGTTGCTCCTGGTTTCAACTTTCCAGTTTTCTCAGCATCATCGATCATCGCAATTGCTGTGCGATCCTTAATCGATCCAGTTGGATTTCTATCCTCTAACTTCGCCCAGAGTCTTACAGCCGGTTTTCCTGGAAGTGATTTTGGCGAAAGTTTTGGTAATCCAATTAAAGGAGTGTGACCAAGAGATGCTTCAAGAGATTCATATCTTGTCACTAGCAACCGCCAGCTACTGCAGGAAGAATTGTTACTGAATCACCAGCTTTAAGTGAGGCAGAAAGTGATCCCATAAAACGCACATCTTCATCATTAATGTAAATATTAATAAAGCGGCGTAGCTCGCCATTTTCAAGTAAGCGCTCACCTAATCCAGTGAACTTTGCATCTAGTGCACTAATTAATTGCGCTAAATCTGCTGCATCAGCGGCATCAGCTGAAACAACTTTCTCGCCATTAGTAAACGGCCGAAGGATTGTTGGGATTCGAACTTCAATTGTTGGCGCAGACATAGGGTTAAGTATCCTAGAAGTAAGCCTTACACGCCAATTAGAACCAATTACAAAACTTCCACAATCTCAACATCTTCCTCGCTTACAACCCCATCAATAATTCGATATGAGCGAAACTCATTCTCAGGTGCAATCTCTTTGCGGGTAGATACCAAAACATAATGCGCATTTGGTTCAGAGGCGTAGGCAATATCAGTACGGGATGGGTAGGCCTCGGTCTCGGTATGTGAGTGATAAACAACAACTATCTCCTGTGAATTATCCTCCGCATCGCGATAGAGGGCGAGTAGATCTTTCGAATCAAATTCGTAGAAAGTTGGGGAATGCGCTGCATTTATCATCGGCTTCAAAATTTCGGCTCGGTCGCTTCCTTCTGGACCAAGTATTACGCCACAGCATTCATCGGGATACTCAACACGTGATTGTTCGAGAATTGCCTCGACATGTTTTGATGTAACCCGAAGTGTCATGTGAGTAAGCCTAACAAATTCTCCTGCAACCAACCTAACCAAAAGTAAACTGCATAAACCGGTTTCTGTGGATCTTGGTCCGGTAGCAATTCAAATTTATCAAAACTATCTTCAGAGATTTCAAGCCGAACTGAAAGCGCAATCCGTAAGTCATTTAGCGCCTTGAGCCAAATATCGGCGTTCAAATCCTCGATAACTCCGCCATGATTTTCATCAACTAAAATTGTTAACTCTTCTCGAACCAGTCTTAGATTTTTCTGTTTTGCACCGCGAAGTTGCGGCTCGGTATATCGTCTGAAATCTGATGCCGCTTCAGGATCTGCATAAGCATTGGGAAGCAAACGCAGTAAGACAGGATCATCAGGAGTAAGTATTTCTGAAGGCATTGCTAATAATTGAGCTAACGGATCACTTGAATCGTAGTGATGGAAGAAATCTCCTTCGCCCAATAGTTCTAGCAATTGTTCAACTAGATTAATCAGAATATGTGCTTCATCAAGCGTTAAATCAAGAGAGTAACCATCTCCAACTTTCTCAAAACTAGACATTAGATTTTGTCATCGCGTTGGAGAGTGGCCCAAAGTCCATGCTCGTGAAGCCTTTGCACATCGCGCTCCATCTCTTCACGAGTACCAGTAGAAACAACGGCGCGTCCTTCATTGTGAACT
>WLJZ01000030.1 GCA_009701525.1 Actinomycetota bacterium | reverse complement strand
CGGCGGTGAATTACATAAACCTTTGTAGCAAATCTAGTTAGGAAATTCGCTTCCTCCATTGCAGAATCTCCGCCACCAACAACTGCTAAGACTTTCTCTCTAAAGAAGAAGCCATCACAAGTTGCGCACCAAGAAACTCCACGCCCAGAAAGTCGCTTCTCATTAGGGAGCCCAATTTCTTTGTAAGCAGAACCTGTTGCAAGAATTACAGATTTAGCTTTCAAGGTATTTCCAGAACCATCAGTCAAAACTTTTATCTCGCCAGTTAAATCCATTGAGACAATGTCATCAGTAATTAATTTTGTTCCAAATCTTTCACATTGTTTACGTAGTGAATCCATTAAATCTGGACCCATTACACCTTCTGGAAATCCTGGAAAGTTTTCAACTTCTGTAGTGTTCATTAACGCACCACCGGCAGTTACTGATCCTTCATAGAGAATCGGTGCTAACTCGGCGCGAGCAGCATAAATAGCAGCGGTATAACCAGCTGGACCAGAACCAACAATTACTACTTCATGTACTTCGCTCATCTGGCTACCCTATCTTTTTACGTCTGGTTAGAACTTCAACGGCGCTTGTTATTTCACTTACTCGAGCAATTTTGCAGAGCCCTAAATAGCCAGCACCGCTTACTGCTAGAACGAAAATAAGTTGGACCATATTCCCGCCCGGAATTGAATCTTGAATAAACCACACTGGAACTGCTAGCAAAAGGGCGAAGAATGAGAGTTTGAGATAAAAACCGGCAACTTCAGAGATAGAAATATGGATATCAAATCTGCGAAGAAGTCTCACAGAACTCCAGGCACCAAAGAAATAACTCAAAGCGAGAGCACCAGCTAGTCCCACGGTTACCCACTCTGCGGGAAGCGCCATTGCGACAATCACCGAAGCAATAATGCCCACGACATTCATCACTGTATTGCTTAAAACTTGTAGTTTTACATTTTCAAAAGCATTCAACCCGCGAAGTGCAATTAAATTCACACTCATCGGCGCCAAGCCAAGAGCAAGCGCGGCGAGGGTGTAGCCCAAGTAATTTGAATCTTCCAGCGAAATTCCAAAAAACAACGTCTCCGTCATGAGCGGTCCAAAGAATAAAAATGCGATAGAACTTGGAACTGTTACCAACCCAACCAATCGCATTGCCTTAACTAGCTGATCATGAATTAATTGCGGTTGTTTTTCATGCGCAAATTTGGAGAGCGTTGGAAGTAGCGCAGTAACAACGGAAATTGTAATAATTGAATGTGGCAACATATAAATAAGTAAGGCGTTACTAAATGGCGTGAAACCAACTCCATGTTCAACTCCGGCTTTAATTGCTTTCACTGCAGCACCGGTAGAGAGATTTACTGTTACTAAATAACTAACTTGTGAGATAGCCGCAAAGAGCAGCGTCCAACTTCCGAGGTGAACTGATTTGCGCAGTTCCGAATCGCGCCAATCAAAACGTGGCCGGATTTTAATTTTTGTCTGCGAAATTACTGGAATCAAAATAAAAGCTTGAGCAACATATCCCACGGTCGATCCGACGCCAATCCAAATGATTTCTGAAGTTGGGATAGTTTCAACAGTTGGCTGGGTTGAGTACTTTAAAAACCAACCAAATACTCCGATGGCAATTATGTTATTTAGAACCGGGGCCCACATCATCGGACCAAACTTGCCCTTTGCATTCGCAATCTGGCCAAGCAGAGCAAATAACCCCATAAACAAGATCTGAGGCAGACAGAAGCGCATGAATAACGTTGTTACATCGAATGCTCTTTCACCAACATAACTTGTTGCAAAGATGCGAACCAAAACAGGAGCAAATAAGACAGAGAGCAGAACTAAGAGACCAAGAAAAACTGTAGTCGCAGTAACGAGTCGAGAAATAAATGCACTGCCACCATCGGCATCTTTAGTTGCCCGCACAATTTGTGGAACAAATACTGCAGTTAGCGCGCCACCAATAATTAAGTTATACAAAATATTTGGCATGGTATTTGCAACGTTAAAAGTATCGCCAAGAAGTGTTGTTCCTAAAACCGCAACCAAAAGAAGTCCACGAATTAGACCTGTGATTCGCGAAAAGATTGTGCCGATGGCCATAACAGTCGAAGACTTAATTAGCGATTTTTCGTTCATGATCGCTTCTTTCTTATTCTTCTATAGCTCTGAATAAGAGCAGATATAAAGAGAATTATCGCCCCACCTGTTGTAATCCAGGTGGCAATCGGACTAATAACTTTTAAAGTCACAGGATAGATAACTTCATCCCCGAGTAATTTGCCCGCCTCTGAAAAGATTTTTACCGATAACTCACTCTGACCCGAAGTAACAACCTCAACTGGAATCATGGCCTGAATTTTTGAATTTCCGTTTATAACTTGATTAGCTACGCCACCAACTAAAACCTTTCCATTTAAAGCTTCAATCTTTATTGAAACTTTTGCTGGATTAGGAAAATCATTAATTAAAGTAATAGGTAAATTCTGTTTTGTTGAAGTCACTGTAAATCGCCCAGGAGCTAATCTAATTTTTTGATTTAGATTCTCGGTTGAAGATGAAAGATCTAAGCCAATCATTGTGCGATAGCCCGCAGTTAAATCGGGGTGCAGAACGGCTGCGCTCTGTGCTTGGAACTTCTCAATGTCAGCTAACGACATATATGGCGAATTCAATTTAATCGCTATTTGCGCCTGCCGAAAAGTTTGATTTGTTAGATAGTCCAATTTAACTGCCCGAGTATTGGGGTAAGTATCTAGTTGAAAAACTTGGCGATTTAGAGCGGCAGTTAAGCGTTTAGCTCCAAGTTGTAGATAGAACTCACTCTTACTCTGAGCTAATTTTGAAATCCAATAACCAGAGGGATTCCCATAAGGCAGTGCTGTAATTTTATCGCCACGTGTAATTGCAGTTAATTGATTCAACCAATTTTTTGCAACGACAGCTCCAGCGCCATCACTTCCGCCAACTATTGTGTAATCAGAAGTCATCGCTGTAACTTCTTCGATTAACTGCGGATCAATAAACCAGTTTCTGTTACCTCGCGCCGGATTAAAAACTAATTGGCCAAGTCGGCCGTCATAGGCAAGAAGCGGAATTAAATCATCATCTAAAAATATGCCATCTATCTGTCTGTGAGTCGGCTCGGTTAGATAAATTGAAACTTCTGCTGCGTTGGCAACAGGCGTAGAGGAGAAGGAGACCAACAGAGCGCAAATTACAAAAAATATTTTTTTCATACTACTAAGTCACCAGATTTCGCAATCAATTTCTTTTCATCCGGATAGGCAAGAAGATCGATGATTTCATTTAATGGAAACCATCCAACGTCATCAACTTCGGTAATTTGTGGCGCAAGCTCTCCACCAACTTCTCTAAATAAATAATGATGAACAGTCTTATGAATTCGATTTCCGCCAGCCATAAACCAGAAATCAATTACGCCAAGCTCGCGCGCAATTTCACTTTGAATTCCAGTTTCTTCAGCAACTTCACGAATGGCCGCTTGTTCTGGTGTCTCGCCCTCTTCGATATGTCCTTTAGGAAGTGACCAAAGCAGTCGTTCTCGACTTTGATCCTTTAAATCGCGCCGGCCAATCAAAAGTCCTTTTGTGCCAGTGGTATCGATTACTAATCCGCCCGCACTGACTTCATCAACGCGCTTGGCATAAACGCGTTTAGCAGGGGCTTTTTTGGCAGCAGATTTTTTTGAAGGTGCTGCAGAATTATTTGAATTTGGTGGGGTCGGGCCCTTCGGGCGTCGTCTCCGACGTTTTTTCCGTTTAGCCTCGCCACCGCCACCAGGCGCCGTGGTCATGAGGCAAGGTTACTGCTCTAGCCTTAGATACTGTGACAGCGAATCCAGATTTAGATGCCAGCGATCCTAAAGCCATCGCCGCAAACCTGGCTCGCACTGCGCTCTCTGTGCGACCACTTGCCAGCGACCTTGCAGAAAAATTTGCGAAGGCTGGATTCACACTCGCACTAGTTGGTGGCCCAGTTCGCGATGCAGTTCTAGGAAGACTCGGAAACGATTTAGATTTCACAACAAATGCTAGACCTGATGAGACAAAAGCTTTAATAAAAAAGAGTGCAGATTCGCTTTGGGAAACTGGTCGCGAATTTGGAACCATTGCTGCGCAATTTGGTGATGTAACTGTTGAAATTACAACTTATCGAAGCGAGAAATACGATGCAGATAGTCGTAATCCAGAAGTTGCATTTGGCGAGAACATCGAAGGTGATTTATTGCGTCGCGATTTCACAGTAAACGCAATGGCACTTGAGCTAACAACAAACCCACCAACATTTATCGATAACTTTAATGGCGTAAACGATCTTTTAAAGAAAGTTCTTAGAACTCCAGGAGCTCCTGAAGATTCGTTCTCTGATGATCCACTTCGCATGATGCGAGCTGCAAGATTTGCGTCGCAACTCGGCTTCGAAGTTGACGCAAAAATTATTGAGGCTATTAAAGAGATGGCCCCAAGAATAAAAATTATTTCAGCCGAACGCATTCGCGATGAATTTACTAAGACTTTAATGTCTAGCGATCCTCGAATTGGAATTTCAATTTTAGTTGAAACCGGATTAGCAGAGTATGTAATTCCAGAAATTCCTAAACTTAAATTAGAGATTGATGAGCACCACCACCATAAAGATGTCTACGAGCACACACTTAAAGTTCTTGAACAAGCAATCGCTCTCGAAGAGAGATTAGGCGGACCAAATCTTGTTATTCGATTGGCTGCGCTATTACACGACATTGGCAAACCAAAAACTAGAGAGTTAATACCTGGCGGCGGAGTTTCATTTCATCACCATGAAGTAGTGGGCGCTCGGATGGCTAAAGAGCGGTTAAAAGCGCTCCGTTTTAGCAATGAAATAGTGGACGATGTTTCATCTTTGGTCTTCTTGCATCTACGTTTCCATGGTTATGGGACGGGGGAATGGACCGATTCTGCCGTGCGCCGATACATCAGAGATGCCGAGCATCAACTTATTCACTTACATGTTTTAACTCGCGCTGATTGCACGACTAGAAATCAACGTAAAGCCGAAAGTTTGGCTAAGACATATGACTCACTTGAAGAGCGAATCGCATTGTTAATGGAGCAAGAAGAGCTAGAGAAGATTCGTCCAGATTTAGATGGCTTGGAAATAATGGCAATACTTGGAATTTCGCCATCCCCAATTGTTGGTCGGGCATATCAATACTTACTTGATCTGCGAATGGATCGCGGGCCACTTGGATCAGAAGCGGCGAAAGCTGAGCTGCTTAATTGGTGGAGCTTGAATAAGCCAAAAATTTAGATTTTCTTAGCAATATAAAAGCAGTCAAGGTATATGCGATCGCAATCAACCATGGCATGAGAAGTGAGACTCCACTAGCAGGAAGAACTAGCGCAGAAATTATTGCGCCACTCACAATTGCGCCATTTACTGCAACATCATAGAAGGCGAAAGTTCGACCACGGAATTCATCATCAATCTTTGATTGAACAAGTGCATCATTTGTAATTTTCAAACTTTGACCGAATCCGCCCACAAAGAATGCAGTTAAAATCAACATGAACTCATTTGTGAAAACACCAAACAAAATTAAGAAGCCAATTGGAGCAACCATTGAAATCCGAATCCATTTGTGGCGGCCAAATTTTGCAACCCCAAATGGTCCCGCAAGTGCGCCAAGTCCAATTCCGATACCGGCTATAGCTAAGGCATAAGCAAAACCTCGAAGTCCAGCATCCGGATCTGTTGGTGGGTTGTAAGTATTTCGTTCTAACAACAATGCCATAAGAGTTAGTGCTGTAATTCCACCACGTTGTACTCCGGTCGCAATGATGCCTCGGATTGCATCACCATGAGATCGCAGTATGTGAAAGCCTTCAAGCATTTCACCAAAGCCCTTTATCTCTTGCGAAATTTCATGAGACAGCGGCCCAATTTCACGTTTACCAATTCTTGATGCAAATAGCGCAGCTAGTAAATATCCACCAGCTGCAGTCAAAATTAGAATCGCATCAACATGGTCGCCCGTTGTTGCAGAATTAACCAAGTTTTTTAAACCGATTCCAAGACCGCCACCAATTACAACAAAAATTGTTCCGCCAGTAACCGCAACGGCGTTCGCTGCAATTAAATCTTTTTTCTCAACTAATAATGGCAAGCCAGCGGATAGCCCGGCAAGAATTAATCTATTTACTCCAAATGCAAATAAAACAAAGAGTGTCAGAGTTATTCCAGTAGAACCTTGGTAAATCAAGAGCGCAATAATTAATAGATCAGCAGCTCTTAAAAAATTTGCAATTTGAATAACTCTTTTACGACTAAAGCGATCCAAAAAGATTCCGGCATATGGGCCAACCAAAGAATATGGAAGTAGAACCACGGCGAAGGCGAGTGCAGCTTTTATGGCATTTGGTTGTCGTTCTGGCGAAAATAAAACGAAGGAGGCTAAGGCCGATTGAAAGGCGCCATCAGTTAATTGACCCATCCAGCGCACGCGAAGCAATTTAGGCAACGAACCATATCTACCCAATAACTTCATACCGCAAAGCGTAATGTCGAAGTTGGGTTTATTCTTAACCATTATGTGGTCGCGCCGAGATAACATCGATTATTCACTTGATCGTCGCGCAACTCTGCTCGCACTCTTCCGCGGATCTGCTTCAGCGATGGATGCATGTGATGCAGATCCATATTTAAAACGCGCCGCCAAACATCATGGTGAATTAACAACCCGGCAATGCCCAGTCTGCAAGAAGACAGAGATGCGTGAACTTCGATATGCCTTTGGCGATCAGTTAGGCCAATATTCGGGGCGAATTAAATCTCTAAGCGAGTTAGATGAAATGCAGAATGAATATGGTGAATTCCGGGTATACACAGTCGAGATTTGCTTGGAGTGCGGCTGGAATCATTTAATCTATTCATTCTTATTAGGCGACGGTCGCACGCGTAAGGCGCCACGCAAGGTCCATACGCTTGAAGATGATGATTGGAAACCAGCGAAAGAATTGAAAAGCTGGCACCTTCATGAGAAATCGCTGCGAGGTCATTAATTCCAAGTTCGGAGAAGGTAGCCTTAACTTATGAACAATTTGCGTGGAAACATAATTCGCTACGGCATATTCGCCGGCGGCGTTGGTTTCATAATCGCAGTTCTTGGTTTCGCATTTGCCTACTTCACTGTGAGCATCCCAGATCCAAATGCTTTCGTAAATAGTCAATCAACAATTATTCAATATGCAGATGGCCAAGAAATTGGTCGCCTTGGTTCAGAGAATAGAACCGTCGTTAAATTAGCAAATATTCCATTACATGTTCGTCAAGCAGTTATGGCGGCCGAAGATCGCAATTTCTATACGCAAAGCGCTGTTAGCCCAATAGGTATTGCGCGAGCAGCATTTAACAATTTGAAATCTGGATCTTTAAATGGCCAAGGTGGCTCCACAATCACTCAGCAATATGCAAAGACAGCATTCTTAACGCCAGAGCGAACGATCACCAGAAAAGTTAAAGAACTTGTTATTGCGATGAAGTTACAGAACCAAATGTCAAAAGATGACATTTTAGAAAGTTACTTGAATACTATTTATTTTGGTCGCGGCTCTTATGGAATTCAAACTGCATCAGAAGTTTATTTTGGAAAGAGCGTCGGCAAGCTTTCAATTTCAGAAGCTGCAATTCTTGCCAGCATCTTACGCTCCCCTGGTTATTACGATCCATCTTATGGAAAAGAAAATACTGCGCGACTAAAAGCAAGATGGCAATATGTAATTGATGGCATGGTTACAAAAGAATGGCTAACTGAAGCTGCGGCAAAAAATTTAACTTATCCTGTGATTCGAGAACGAGTTACATCTGGCGCCCTTGCTGGCCCGAAAGGTTATGTAATTTCCTGGGTTGTTCGCGAACTTACAAAACTTGGATTTACCGAAGCCCAACTTCAAACCGGTGGTTATGTAATTAAGACAACCTTGGAGAAGAAGAATCAAGAAGCTGCGGTTCGCGCAATGGATGCTCGTGGGCCTAAAAAGACGCCAGATAGCTTCCATGCAGCGCTTGTTTCAATTAGACCAGGCACCGGCGAAGTTGTTGCTTTTTATGGTGGCAAAGATTATTTAGTAACACAATTAAATGGCGCAACACAATCAATTACGCAAGCAGGATCAAGCTTCAAACCTTTCGCACTTATCGCAGCACTCGAACAAGGAATTCCACTGACTTCAATCTGGAATGGAAAATCACCTCAAGTATTTGATGATTATGGAAAGCCTTATCCAGTCTTTAATTACAGCAACGAACAAGAAGGCGAGATCGATTTACTCGATGCCACCGCACATTCAATCAACACGATATTTGTTCCACTCGGAATTAAAGCCGGTTTAGAAAACGTAGTAGATGTTGCAAGACGTGCTGGAATTCCAAACACAGTTGCGTTGATGCCAACACCTTCCATCTCTCTTGGTGTTGCATCTCCTCACGTAATTGATATGGCCTCTTCTTATGCAACCTTCGCAGCCAACGGAACTTACGCAACACCATATTTTATTAAAGAAGTTCTAGGTTCAAATAAAGGTGTGCTCTATGAGGGCAAGATCCAAGCCCAACAAGTTTTCCAACCTGACGTCATGGCTGATTTAACTTATGCCTTACAACAAGTTACAAAATATGGAACAGGTGGAGCGGCGGCAAGTGGAGTAGGGCGCCCGACAGCTGGAAAAACTGGAACAACTACTGATAACGCTTCTGCTTGGTTTAACGGTTATACGCCAGAGTTTGCAACAACTGTTGCAATGTTTAGAGATGATGCAACACAATCGCTAAATGGAATTGGCGGCAACTATGCATTTACTGGTGGAACTTTCCCGGCACAAGTCTGGAACACATATACAAAGCTCGCACAGAAAGGAATGCCAGCAACGGCATTTCCAGAGCCAGCAAATATCGGTGGTACCGATCCAGTCTCTTACTTAGATGCGGTTCCAACTCTCGATCCATCGCTCGCCGGAAAATATGAATCAGGCGCTACTAAGAAGAAGAAACTCGCAGCAAAGCAGTGAAAATACTCGCTAGAAGCGCAGTACTTCTTGCTCTTTTCG
>WLJZ01000003.1 GCA_009701525.1 Actinomycetota bacterium | reverse complement strand
GATATTGGGCTCCAGTGGTCAAACCCACAGCTGGTGCAAGCGCTTTCTGCTGCTTTCGCCCAAACCCAGCCGGGATTGGCCCCAACTTTTATTGTCAGCACAACTGGATCTACCGGAGTTGTTAAGCGGGTTGAATTAGCTACATCTGCAATTGCCAAATCAGCTGAATTATCGAACTCAAGACTTGGCGCAAAAATTGGCGATGTCTGGTCATTGCTGCTGCCGACAAATCACATTGCAGGGTTAAATGTTTTAGCAAGAGCAGTTTTATTGCAGACCAAAGTTGTCGGAGTAGAAGAGCGCGCTGATTTTTCAGCAATTGTTCCAACGCAATTACATAACGCTCTAAATGGCGATAGCCAATTATTAAAACATCTTGTTAACGCTAAAGCCGTCTTAGTCGGTGGCGCTGCCTTGTCTGAAAAACTTCGAGAAAGTGCAATTGCTAATGGCATCAAAGTTGTAACAACATATGGAATGACTGAAACTTGTGGTGGTTGCTTCTATGACAACCTGCCCTTACCTGGTATCAATTTTGAATTATCAAAGAGCGGGCTAATAAAAATTAGTGGGCCGACGCTGGCACACGGCTATGACGATAATGATGAGCTTTGGCACGAAAACTTTAAAGATGGTTGGTATCTCACAACTGATCTTGGAGAGATTAAAGATGGAAAGTTATTTGTTATCGGCAGAGCTGATGATGTAATTATCTCTGGTGGTGAAAATGTTTCATTGACAGCTATTGAAGCGCAGCTATCTGACTCCTTTCCGGAGATAAATTTCGTCGCAACTTCTATTCCGGATCTGCAATGGGGCGCCAAGCTCTGTTTGGTATCAGATAAATCTGTTGACCAGAATCAAATTGCTGAAATATTGCTTTCCAAATTAGGGAGAGTCGCAGTTCCAAAGGATTTCATTACGGTAAATCAAATTCCACAGATCGGAATCGGTAAGCCTGACCGTGTCAAAGCCGCCCAGTTATTCATTGATAAGCAAAGATAACGAAATGAATATTTGGGTTGCTGGGGCTAGACCACGCACTCTTCCGGCTGCAATTGCGCCAGTTCTAATAGGAACATCACTAATTAATATTGATAATCAAGGTATTAATTGGGTAAATGCGCTGCTTGCATTAGCCGTTGGTCTTCTGCTTCAAATCGCTGTGAATTATTCAAATGATTACTCGGATGGAATCCGCGGGACCGATGAAGTGCGGGTTGGGCCGATTCGTCTTGTCGCATCGGGACTTGCAACAGCAGATCAAGTAAAGCGGGCAGCCATTCTTGCTTATTCTCTTGCCGCGATATCTGGCTTAGTACTTGCTCTTAAAACTTCACCGCTCTTGGTTCTAGTGGGTGGAATTGCAATTATCGCGGGCTGGAATTACACCGGCGGAAAGAATCCATATGGCTACAGCGGATTTGGTGAAGTTTCAGTATTTATCTTCTTTGGCTTAGTTGCAACTATGGGCTCTTACTTTGCTCAATCCGAAAAATTAACTTGGCAGTCTTTGCTACTTGCAATTCCAATGGGATCTCTCTCCTGCACGATTCTGGGATTGAATAATCTTCGAGATCGCCCAAAAGATGAGACCGTTGGAAAGCGCACTCTTGCTGTCAGATTGGGTGATAAGAAAGCTAGATTCGCTCTGATCGCTTTGCTATTAGCTGCGTTAGTAACCTCACTTGCAGCTGTCGCAATAACACCGTGGGCTCTTCTAGTTCTTCTAACTCTTCCGCTATATCTCATCCTAATTAATGGAATCATGAACGGTGTGACTGGATTGGGGCTTATTCGGCTCCTTGGAAAAGCTGGCGAACTCCAATTGCTAACATCTCTGTTGATAACACTCGCGCTATCGATAACAAAGGCTTAAACTCTTACCATGCGTCTCTGGTTCACAATTCTTGTATTAGCTCTCTCTTTCTACGCCTTCTTTGATTGCGCTAGAACTCCCCAGGAAGAAGTTAGAAGATTTCCAAAGTGGGCTTGGCTGCTACTAATTTTTATTTTCTCTTCACTTGGCGCAATCTCTTGGTTGGTCTTTGGGCGTCCAAAGCGAAATCCTGGCCCTGGACGTGGTGGCCGCGGAAAAATAATTCCACCAGATGATGATCCTGATTTTCTTCGCAAACTTTAAATCAGCTTAATAACTAAAAGAAATTACAAGCCGCTATAAGTATGGCGCCCTGTTCCCCAAACATTTACATATACGTAATTGAATAAGAATGTAGATCCAGCAAATAAACATAACCAAGCAGCTTTACGTCCGCGCCAGCCAATTGTTACGCGCGCATGTAAATATGCGGCATATGCAACCCAAGTAATAAATGCCCAAGTCTCTTTTGGATCCCAGCCCCAGTAACGGCCCCAAGCAGCTTCAGCCCAAATTGCACCTGCGATAACTGCAAATGTCCAAAGTGGAAATACAAATGCTACAAGTCGATAGGTAAGTTGATCTAAAACTTCTAGTGCTGGCAATTTCAAAGCCCAGACTGGTCGGCCACCTTTTGTTTCATATCTATCGAGAATTAAATAAGTTGCAGCAATGCAATTTGCGAGCAGGAAGACGCCGCCAGAAATAATTGCCGCAGATACATGGATAGCAAGCCAAGTTGATTTAAGTGCAGGAACAAGGGGCGCACTTGGTCGATAAAGAAGTGTGATTGCAGTTCCAAGTGTTAAAAGAACTGCGATAGCTACAGGCAATCCAAGCCATCTGATTTTATATTTCCAAAGTGCAAAAATATAGGCACCGGTAAATGCGAGTGCGCCAGTAATCGAAAACTCATACATATTTCCCCAAGGAACTCGATGAGCCGATATGCCTCTAAGGATTACTGCTGCAAATAAGAAGATAAAGGCAAGAACCATCATTACGGTTCCAATATCACCGCTGCGTTTTGTTCTTGAAAAATCAAACTGTGTTTTCTCTTCTAGATTGCGAACTGAGAAAGCAACTTCAACTGCGTGTGCTAGAAATGCAACTGTGAAAAGCACCATCGCTGAATAAATTGCATAGTTAGAAAGGTATGCATAGTCAGTGGAAGTCATCGGAGCGTTTTCCTCATCTCATTCACAAGTGCAGCAATTTCATTCTCTAATCCTGGCGCAGAATTCTTAGCTAATCCCGCTATTTCTAGCCCTGATTCACTTGCGCTCTCCTTTACCCAAATCCGGCGCGATCTAGTAAAAAGCGAAAGTAGTAAGCCTAGAATTGCAAAGATTGAACCAAGCAATGCGTATATCTTGCCTGGGTCTTTAACAATTTGCAGGTTGACCCATGGTGTCCAACCTTCAAATGTGATTGAACCCTCACCAAAGTTATAACTTTCCTTTAGTTTCAATGTTTTCAGGCCAATGCGCTCCATAGCCGATGTATCTAGGCGATAAATAGATTGCGGATTACCTGAATCCAATCCCAAGTCTCCAGTCCAAATTGAGATAAGCAATCTCGGATCTAAAACTTCCGGATAACTGGAGAATGCGCCGCGCTCTGAATTTCTAGCAAAGGTTGGAACAAAAGAACCAATAAACCCAACTTGAGGCTGCATATCGGGAACCTTTATCGCACCAATTGAAGTTAGGTTTCCATCTTGCGGCAAGAAAATTACTGCTCCTTGATATTTAATCTCACCTGTCTTATTACGAACTGTCACAAGTGGTGAATAGCCATTTGCTTGTAAATAAACTTTCGTACTGCCAAAGGTAAGAGGTGAATTAACTCTTACTACTTTTGAAATTTCCTTACTTCCCACAGGATCTGCAATATTTACTGTTAGCTTGTAATCACTCGGTGCACCTGTTTTCAATTCATAGGTAGCTTTGAAATCTGTGGCAGTTACCGAAAAAGGATTCAATGTTTTCTCAGACTGCAGCTTGCCAAATGAAATTACATCATACGAAGTGGGAATATTTATAAATCGCTCGCCAACATTAATAATCGCATCGCCCTTCATGCCATAAAGCGAACCAACGCCAACCCCAACCAATATAAGAATTAGCGATAGATGAAATACCAAATTTCCGGTTTCGCGCGAATAACCCTTTTCGGCTGAAATTGAGTTTGCATCACGTCTGTAGCGAAAACGATTTTTCTTGAACCAAGCCTCGGCAACATCTAGTGAGCCAAAGTTATTCTCGGAGTGAAACTCCATTCGACTTAAATTCTTCGGAGTAAGTGTGGGCTTTGCTCTCGCAGCTTTTAAATGTTCAAATGTTCGTGGGAGAACGCAGCCAATTAGTGAGATAAAGAGCAGAATATAGATAGAGCTAAACCAAGGTGAGCTATAAACATCAAACATTTGTAATTGATCAAGAAACTTCGCCGTCCCCGGATTGCTCTTGAAGTAATCAGAGACTTTTAACGGGTTCTGTGATCTTTGCGGAAATATTGAGCCGGGAATTGCCGCGAATCCAAGTAGCAATAACAGAATCAGCGCAGTTCGCATACTGGTTAACTGGCGCCATAACCAGCTAGCTAAAGATTTAGCGCCTAACTCAGTTGTGATTGTCATTTAAACCACCGGAGCAAAATTTGAAATGAGAGATCTAATTGAATTCATAATTTCAGCCCAGGCACCACTAACTTGTAGAACCCCGATAGTTATAAGAAATATGCCGCCAATAATCGTTAAATAATTTCCGCGCTTTGAAATAAATTTGCGCAAACTCTTTGACTTGTCAAAGAATATTCCAACCAAGATAAATGGAATTCCAAGTCCAAGGCAGTAGGCAAAACTTAGAATTGATCCACGAAGTGCACTCGACTCTTGAAACGAGAGAGTTTGAACTGCGGCAAGTGTTGGCCCAATGCAAGGAGTCCAACCAATTCCGAATAAGAATCCAAGAATTGGTGCACCTGCAAGACCTGCTCGTACTTTCCATATTGGTTTGAACGAGCGATAAAACTTCTGGTTGAAAAGGAAAATTACTCCCATGGCGATAGTTAGGGCGCCAAGCAAAATAGTTACAGCGCGAGAGTTGGTAGAAATCTTTGCACCAAGTGAGCCAAAGAGTGCGCCATAAGAGATGAATAAACTAGAAAATCCAAGAACAAAAAGCGTTGAACCGAGCGCTGCCCGTCCCCTACTTCTTACTTCAACCATCCCGGCGGCATAGGAAAGATAACCAGGAACAAGAGGTAGAACGCAGGGCGAAGCGAAAGAGATTAGGCCGGCAATTAGCGCAACAATTGCGGCAACTATTAGATTGCCATCAAAAACTACATCAACAAAGAAATCAAACATTTACTGAACTCCCTGAAACTTTCTCTAACAAATCTCGCATAACTGAAACAGTTACTTGGCCACTAATCCGTGCTGCAACTCTGCCCTTATTATCAATAATGAGAGTAGTTGGGATTGCATTTGCTGGAAGCGAGCCTCTGAAACTAGCGATAACCGCATCATCTATCAGAGTCGGATAAGTGAGTTTAAATCTATCTACAAAGCTCTTTGCAGAACTTAAGTTATCTCGAGTGAGTATTCCAATAAATTGTATCTCTGGATTTTTTGCTGCAAATTCTTCAAGTGTCGGAGCTTCTGCTCGGCAAGGTGAGCACCACGAAGCCCAAACATTTACGACGGTAACTTTCCCAACTTCGTATTGAAAATTGCCACCATCTAGAGTCGCACCCGATAAATCTGGGGCTACTTTTCGGGCACTCTCTTTAATTAATAGCGCAGATCCGTTCCCAGAAACAAATGCTTTTTCACTATCACTAGATAATCCGCCCGTTGAACATGATGTTAGAAACAAGATTGAAGCTAATAAAATTATGCGCTTCATTTTGTTGGAAGCAAATGCTTTGCTGGCTCGGTATATGAAACACTTTCAATCATTCCTTCATCATCTAAATGAAATGATGTCACCGAGGCCAGAGTACAGATTCGTTTTCTTGGATCATGCAGTAACCGACGTCCCTCAACGGCAGAGCGTAAAATCCAAATTGGAAGTTGATGTGAAACAACAAGTGCATCTCTTCCATTTGCCGCATCACGTGCTTGAAATACCGCCGCCAACATTCTAGAAATCTGTTCGCTATATGGTTCGCCCCAAGATGGTTTTGCTGGATTACGCAGGTGCCACCAAGATGCTGGATGTCGCAATACGCCACTACCTAATTCAAATTTCTTACCTTCGAAAATATTGGCCGCTTCTATTAATTTTTCATCCGTAGTAACTGCAAGCTTATGAGCCGCTGATATTGGTGCCGCAGTTTCTTGTGCACGTTGCAATGGTGAAGCATGAATTGCGCCAAGATCTAAATCTTTTGACCAATCAGCAACGACCTTGGCCATCTCTTGACCTCTGGCAGATAGCCGCCATCCCGGTTGGCGACCATAAAGAATCTTTTCTGGATTCTCTACTTCACCATGGCGTAGCACGTGAACTGCTCTAGTCATGGGCCAAGCATAACTTGAAGAGAAGTCTTCGGATTAGTTGGAACGCTATGGTTGAGCCATGGCAAATAGTGGCAAGTGCGTTGCCTTCTTCGATGTAGATAACACAATCATTCGTGGTTCGACCATCTTCTTTCTTGGTCGCGGGATGTATCAGCGAGGTTTCTTCAGCAAGCGAGATATCTCAGCATTTGTTCTAGCAAATCTAAGGTACCGCTTAACCGGGACTGAAAAACCAGAAGAGATTCAAAAATTCCAGAATGCCGCAACTGATTTTATCGGTGGCCATAACGTGAAAGAGATTGAAGCGATTGGATCTGAAATTTACGATGAATATGTTTCGCCCTCACTTTGGCAGGGCACAATCGATATCGCTAATGAGCACCTTAATAATGGGTTAGAGGTCTGGCTGGTAACTGCTGCACCTCAAGACATGGCCGTTCTAATTGCAAATCGTTTAGGTTTCACTGGCGCTTTAGGAACAAAGGCTGAGATCAAAGATGGAATTTATACTGGAAAAATGAATGGCCTCTTACTGCATGGAAATCAGAAAGCGGTTGCAATAAAAGAGTTGGCGACTTTTGAAGGAATTGATTTAGAAAACTCTTACGCATATTCCGATAGCCATAATGATTTTCCACTTCTAACAGCGGTTGGAAATCCAGCTGCAATTAATCCAGATACTTTGCTTCAGATTCGTGCAATTCGTGAAGGTTGGCCAATTCATGATTTCCGAAGAGGACGTGCGCTTAAAGCTGCATTTGGTCCAGTACTTGCCAGATTTGCAGCGCTACTCACTTATTTATCGCCTAGAAGACAGCGGTCGAAGTAACTTCTAAAACTCGGTAAAGTAAGCCAGTTATGTCTGTTAATTCTTTTGCCGATGAATTGCGTGCTCGCAGCGATAATGCGATCGCAGCGCTTTTTGAAGTGCGTCCAGACTTGTTATCACCGGTACCTACAGATTTATCAGCGCTTTCAGCAAGAGCAAACTCCACACCAAGTTTGATGCGAGCCCTCGAATCATTAAATAAATTCCAATTAGAAGTTTTAACAGCTGCCTGCATATTAAATGAGCCCTTCTCGAAGGCCGAGCTACTATCAATTACAACGCCGGATGCTGGCGATGAACTATTGCGTCTCTGGGCAGCCGCTCTTGTATATAAAGATGGGAGTAAATTTAGATTGCCCGGAAATCTTCGCCATCTAATTGGTGATGAACCTGCAGGTCTTGGTCCGCAATCTCAGAAGAAGATAGATTTTAAATTACTGAAAGATATGCCTGCAGATAGCGCCGCAGTTCTAGAACGTCTTACTTGGGGCCCGCCACGCGGCCAAGTTGGAAATATTAAAGCACCCGGAAAAGCTATTGGCTGGTTATTGGAAAATCACTATTTAATGGCTATGGATTCCCGAACCGTAGTTTTACCTCGAGAAGTTGGAATGCATCTTCGGGGCGGAAAAGTACTCAAAGAGTTCACGCCATTTGCAAATAAATTTGTTGGAACTAAACGCAAGCAGGGCGATGTTGATCGCGCAGCTATCGCAAATATTTCAAACTTTCTTCGTTGGTGTGAAGAGCTTGCGCATAACTGGTCAGATGAGCCTCCCATCGCGCTTCGATCTGGTGGCGTTGGAATTCGTGACTTAAAACGGAGCGCATATCACTTAGGAATTGATGAGAATACCTTGGCCTTTGTCGCAGAGATCCTCTATCTCGGTGGCCTAATTGTTGTTGATACAGATGACCAAATTCTTCCTACCAACTCCTTTGATATCTGGATGTCTAAATCATTGGAAGAACGATGGGGATCACTTGTTTCACTGTGGTTTGAAACTTCGAGAGTAAGTGGATTAGTTGGGAAATCTGGTGAGAAAAACATTGCGGCACTTGGCCCAGAGCTAGACCGAGCTGGTATCGCATCGATGCGAAAAGTTACACTTAATATTTTGGCCCAGAACTTAGAAGAAGATCCAGACATTAAGAATCTGCAAGAAATAATTGCTTGGCAGATGCCACAGCGATTTAACGCTGAATATATTGAATGGACTCTTCGAGAGGCTGAATGGCTTGGATTAACTGGCCAAGGCGCCTTATCGGCATTTGGAATAGCGCTCCTAGCTGGTGACGAAAACCTTGGTGTTGAGAATGCACTTCCAAAACCGGTTGACCATATTTTAATTCAAGCCGATAACAGTGCAATTGCTCCTGGCCCACTTACAGTTGAACTTTCCAACATGATCGGAACTATCGCCGACATCGAGAGTCGTGGCGGAGCATCAGTTTATAGATTTAGTGAAAGTTCAATTAGACGAGGTTTAGATCATGGTCAAACTGGCGAACAGATAAAAGATTTCCTGAAGAAAACTTCTAAAACACCAGTTCCGCAACCACTTGAATATTTGATCAATGATGTTGCAAAGCGGCATGGGCGACTGCGAGTTGGTACAGCAACTTCATATATTCGTTGCGAAGATGAAGGTTTAGTAACTCAAATTCTTCATGATAAAAAACTTGAATCTTTGTTATTTAGAAAACTGGCTCCACAAGTTTTAGTCTGTGATTTTGAAGCAGGTGATGTCATCGCAACATTACGTGAAGCTAGTTATTTACCAGCAGGTGAAAATGCCAATGGAATTTTGGTTTCTGCCCCAGCCATACGACGAGCAAAATCTCGACCGCGTCCGCCAAGAGTTATAAGTGACGTTCAAGCACCTAATGAGATTGTTATTAAAGCTGCAGTACGAACTCTGCGCACTGGTGAAAAAGCTAGTTCACATAAGCCTCGCGAAGTTCCACGAACTACAGCGAATGAAACTTTAGATTTGCTTCACCAATATATTGAGGAGCAAGCAAGCCTCACGATTGGATATGCAGATACAAATGGTGGGGTTTCGAATCGACTCATCGACCCAATTTCGATTTCACTTGGCACCTTAATTGCTCGAGATCACGCCACCGGCGAGATGGCTAGCTTTAGGATTCCGAGAATCACCGGCGTCAGTCCGGCAAAGTAAGGCAGACTTAGACCATGGGACTAATTGAGGATCTTCAAAAACTTGTTGAATTTGAATCACCAAGTGAAGATCTTTCAGCCTGCCGCGGAGTTGTTGATCTTGCAGTTTCAATTGCAAATGCAAAATTAACTCCAGAGGCCAAAGTTATTGAAGAAAATGGCCGCCCTGTTTTCTGGTGGGGCAGTTCAAGTCCTGAAGTTTTAATTCTCGCCCATTTAGATACCGTCTGGCCGAAAGGCTCATTCCTTCCAACTTGGAGCGTCGCTGGCGATATTGCAAAGGGTCCAGGAGTTTTTGATATGAAAGCTGGATTTCTTCAAGCAATTTATGCGGTTTCCGAGATTTCAGATGCACATTCAAAGGTTGCGATAGTTGCTACTACAGATGAAGAAGTCGGAAGTCAGAGTTCACGTGCGCTAATTGAACGTTTAGCAAAATCTGCAAAGGCTGTTCTAGTTTTAGAAGCTTCGCTAAACGGAAAAGTTAAAACTGGTCGCAAGGGAACAGCTATGTATCAAATTGCGCTACATGGTCGGGCATCGCATGCCGGTTTAGAACCTGAAAAAGGTGTTAATGCTACGACTTTGATCTCTGAAATAGTTTTAGAAGTAGCAAAACTTGCTAACCCAGAATTCGGAACTACCGTTGTTCCAACCGTAATGCGGTCGGGAACAACCACGAATACCGTGCCTGCACTTGCAACTTTAGATATTGATATCAGATCATTTTCGGCTAGCGAATTAACTCGCATTGATACCGCCATCAAAAATTTAACTTCCTCAGACTCACAGGCAAAATTAGAAGTAACTGGCGGAATTAATCGCCCACCACTAGAGCCAAGTTCGACGGTGGAACTTTATGAAATTTTAGAGAAAGTCGCGAAAGAAATTGGACTCTCTCCTATTGGCCATGCTTCAGTTGGCGGCGCAAGTGATGGAAATTTTGCAGCTGCAGCAGGCGCCCGAGTACTAGATGGACTTGGCGCTGTTGGAGATGGCGCACATGCACCACATGAACAAATTTTGCTCTCATCAATCCCGGCGCGAGTAACTCTTCTAACTGCATTTATTAAGGAACTCATTCGTGACTGATGGCCCGTTAATTGTTCAAAGCGATAAGACACTTCTTTTAGATATTGATCATCCATTAAGCGATGAATGCCGCAGAGCTATCGCTTCGTTTGCTGAACTTGAAAAATCCCCTGAACATATTCATACCTATCGGCTAACACCACTTGGACTTTGGAATGCCCGCGCTGCCGGCCATGATGCAGAACAGGTCGTAGATATTCTTCTGAAGTACTCAAGATTCGCGGTGCCTCATGCACTTTTAGTTGACGTTGCTGAAACTATGTCGCGTTATGGTCGACTTCGACTTGAAGCCCATCCGGTTCATGGCCTGGTACTCGTCTCACATGATCCTGCTGTTTTAAAAGAAGTCACTCGTGGAAAAAAAGTTGCGCCAATGTTGGGTCTGCAATTAGATGATGAAACTATTGTTGTACATCCTGGACAACGTGGCTTCTTAAAGCAAGCGCTCTTAAAACTTGGTTGGCCTGCTGAAGATTTTGCTGGTTACGTTGATGGCGAGCACCATGAAATTGATTTAGTTCAAGATGGTTGGAAGATTAGAAAGTATCAAGAACTCGCAGCTGAAGGGTTCTGGCATGGTGGATCAGGAGTTGTGGTTCTACCTTGTGGTGCAGGCAAAACTATTGTTGGCGCAGCCGCAATGGCGCATGCAAAAGCTACAACTTTAATTCTTGTAACCAACACCATCGCTGCAAGACAATGGCGCGATGAATTATTGAAGCGAACAACGCTAAATGAAGATGAAATTGGTGAATACTCTGGATCAAAGAAAGAGATTCGCCCGGTAACAATTGCGACCTATCAGGTTATGACAACTCGCAAACAGGGAATTTATGCCCACCTTGATCTCTTCGATGCAATTGACTGGGGCCTAATTATTTATGATGAGGTGCACTTACTGCCTGCGCCAATCTTTAGATTTACTGCTGACATTCAATCTCGCAGAAGACTTGGTCTAACCGCCACTCTTGTCCGTGAAGACGGCATGGAGGGCGAGGTCTTCTCACTAATTGGGCCAAAGCGTTTCGATGTTCCATGGCGTGAAATTGAAGCCCAGGGCTATATCGCTCCTGCAGATTGCATTGAAGTTCGAGTAAATCTCACCGAAGCTGAGCGCTTAAATTATGCAACGGCTGAACCTGAAGATAGATATCGCTTCTGTTCGACTACAGCTACCAAACGAAAAGTTGCAATTGCCTTAGCGAAGCAACATAGTGAAGAGCAGGTGTTAATAATTGGGCAATACATTGATCAATTAGATGCTTTAAGCGAAGAGTTGGGCGTTCCCCTAATTAAAGGTGACACTCCAATCAAAGAACGTGAGCGGTTATTTGCGTTATATCGAACTGGCGAAATTAAGTGCCTTGTTGTTTCAAAGGTTGCTAACTTCTCAATTGACTTACCTGACGCAACTATCGCTATTCAAGTATCTGGAACATTTGGCTCACGCCAAGAAGAGGCACAAAGACTTGGGCGAATTCTGCGACCAAAATCTGATGGCCGCACCGCAAGGTTCTATTCAATTGTTGCTCGAGATACCGTGGATCAGGACTTCGCGCAGAATCGTCAAAGATTCTTGGCTGAACAAGGTTATGCCTATGGGATTATCGATGCTGAAGATATTTTGAGTGCTAATCCAGATTAGAGTTTAGATATCGCACTTCTAAATCTTTCGGGATCTACCCGAAAAAAATCATGAGGTTCATTGTTTATCAGAATAACTGGAACGCTTTCTCCATATTTTTCTTCTAGTTCAGGTTTGCCATCAATCAATTGTTTATCTATTTTAAAATCGAATTCGCCCTGAAAAGATTCTAAAGTTTCAAGTGCAACATCACAGAGATGGCAATTGCTCCTGGAGTAAATTCGTACTTCAATCATTTAATAATCCTAGCTTTCTAACGCTCTTTAGAGCATATTGCTAGGCTTTTTTAAGCGCATTGAGAGTTAGCGGGTGGTGTCATACCTGCCAGACTGCTAGCGTTTTACCCATGCGTGCCAAATATTTACTACTAGTAGCAGCGCTCTTTGGCAGCGTATTAGCAGCACCAGCATCTGCTCTCCCATCTGAAGTTAAATCCATCGATGCGCCTTGGGTATATTTCTACGCTGATAAATCTGCAGCACCATCTGTAACTAAGAGTTCAACTCCTAGAACTTTCGCTGTAGATAAAGCTTTAACTAAGAGTTCATTCAAGGTTGATTTCACAAATACGCCAGATATTTACCGACCAGCAATTAACGCTGCTGTAGATGTCTGGGCACAAAACTTCACTTCCCAGGTTCCAGTTAAAGTTCAAGTTTTATGGGAACGCCAGGCATCTAGTGCAACACTTGCAGCTGCTTCGCCAGGAAAATTCCATTCTAATTTTAGAAATATTCCCGATAAAGATCTCTGGTATGCCTCAGCGCTAGCGGATTCACTTTCTGGTGAGGATATTGAACCAACTATTCCTGAAGTAACAATTCGCATTAATTCTACAAATGGGCCGATGTTGTATTTAGGCACTGATGGCAAGTGTCCTAGTTCGAAATATGATTTGGTTTCGATGATCTTGCATGAAATGGCGCACGGTCTTGGCTTTCTATCTAATGCAGATTACGACAATTTATTTGGTTATGGGAGCATTCAACAACCAACTCCATATGATGCTTATGCCCAACTTGCCGATGGTCGGCGATTAATGGATCTAGATTCTCCTTCCCTCGTTTTAGGTAGCGCACTCACTGAACCTTTAGTCTGGTCTGGCGCAAATGGCATCCGGGCAAACAATGGAATTAAACCGGCGCTCTACACGCCAAAGTCTTATGAAGGTGGCTCTTCAGTAAGCCATTTAGATGAAACGACTTTTGCAAATAGTGAACGCGATGCGGTGATGACACCAAATTTAAAGACAGGTGAAGTTTTCCATAATCCTGGTCCACTCTTAATTGCAATGTTTGAAGATTTGATGTCAAAGCCACCGGCTGGCCTGCCTTTTGGTATTCCAGGTGCCCCAAGAAATGTGAAGGCGCTAGTCGGAGATAAGTCTGCAATAGTGGTCTTTGATCCTCCTATTAATCAACGTACCGCCCAAGTAACTTCTTACGTAGTAAAAGTGAACCAGAGTGGTGTTGAAAAGACTTTTACAACCAGTCCGGCGCTGATTACCGGTTTAACAAATGGCACTGCATATTCATTCACCATCACAGCAAAGAATGCAATTGGCACATCTGCAATCGCGACAACAAATGGTGTAATTCCCCAAACTTCCTGGAAGAAATCGGTAATCGATGCAAGTGCTGATGGTAAATATCTAGCCACAAGCACATATGACGGAAAGACGATTATCGCCTACACAGATTCCGAGCGAGGTCTACTAAAGCTTGCTACCTGGAGCGGTAAAAAATGGGTTATCCAAACCGTAGATGGAAATTCAACTAGCGGCGGTCGCACTAGAAATAATGTTGCAAGCGCGATCTCTCTTTGCACTACTTCGATTGGCAAGACTAAGTATTTAAATCTCTACTATGGCGACTTAACAACTAAGGATTTACGTAGGGCTTCTTTCAATGGAAAAAAATGGAGCTTTGAAGTTATTGATGGAAATGGCCCAACAATCCAGAACTACAAAGAGGTTGATCGCGTCCGCACCGCAAGCGATGTGAGTGTAACTAGCGCCTGCGCTATTACTTCTGCAGGGGAACAAGTTTTCTATCGTGACGAAAGCCAAGGAATCTTGCTCGGCGCAGTTAGGGATGGAAAATCTTGGCGTTATGAAATTGTCGATGGTGATAATTTGTTAAATGGTCGCACAATGGGAGATGTTGCATTTCATCTATCCTCAAAGGTGATTGGCAATAAAATCTATTTAGCTTATGACTCTGTTCTATCGGTTAGTAATTCAGATAAGAGCGCACTTCGCGGAGATGTCAGAATAGCCACTCGAGAGAGTGCTTTTCCGGAAGATTGGAAATACCAAACATTGGCTGCAAGTGGTGGCGCCACAATTGTTGCCGGCTATGACGTAGCTTTGAATTTAATCTCTAAAGTACTTCATGCAACTTGGTTAGGTGCATCTGGCATCTCACTTCCAAAGCCAGACCAGATTCAATGGAGCAAAGTTGATGTGGAAGTAACGCCAAATTCCGCGAAAAGTGAGAATTTCGGTTCCCCTAGCTCCCCTGTAGCCGTTGATGATTCTGGGTTAATTTTTGGTTGCCAATCTCGCCTCTGTTATTTCAACAAGGTTGATCAGACTATAAAACTAATTACAACTTCAAATATTGAAGAATCTAAATCAACTAGTTGGATAACTATTAATAAGATTAAATATGCACTTGTCGCAAGTGAAGGAAAACTCTCGCTCTTTAAAAAGGTATAGCTCAAGCCATATTTTTCAAAATATGAAGCTCAAGTTCTCCCTTTACATCTACAAGAACAGCGGCACCAAATTCTGGTTGCCATAATATTTTATTGACTTTACCAACAAATGAATTAGCGGCTAGCGCCTTCCCTTTCTTTGTATATTTCACAATTACTGGTGTTGGTGTTTTTGCTCGCCAGCTTGGAATATCAATAATGGTTGTTTTAGATATGAAGCTCTTTAAATTATTTGGCCCCGCTTTAATCGTTGTAATAGCTGGCGCTTTCTTTACAACTGGTTTGATTTTTAGAAAATTTGTGAAATTACCATCAAGGTCTAAATCAATTTGGAAGTTTTCAGAGACTGAATCCTTTGCCAGGTTTCCAATAACTCGAAACCCAGATGCATTTACAATAACTTCCGTAGGAATAATTACGGCATCAGAGTCATAGAAATAAGTGGCACTTAATTCACCTGTTGGACTCATTTTCCAAGCAACAAGTCTGGTAATTGAATTCTTTGGTGAATTTACTGGCTCCACCGAAACGCCATCTAGATTAATTACAAGTGGATCTAGGCTCTCTGTTACTGCGGTCTCACTTGGTTTTGAAGTCGATCCTAAAACCCAGAAGTTCCCAGTTTTATCACGAGTAACAGCTGTTGCAATATCGTCGTCAGTGGTTCCGAGTCGTAGATCCCAGATCTTTATCTTTGAATTATTGAAAAGTGAGATAAATCCATCGCTGCCACCAAGGGGGGCGGCTGATACTAAATTTGCCAAGCCGCTTTCAACAGTGCCAACAACTGCGACTGATGTTGGGCTAAGAGAGATATCAAAGATTTGATCACCAGATCCAACTGGTGAAATAGCAGTAATAGCGGGCTTAGAAGCAGTTACTTTTACTGCGGCACTTGCAGAAGGAGTTATGAAAGAAAATACTACTAGCGCGGCTAGAAATCTAAATTTCACGCTAATTCCTGGGACCGATCCCGAGCTGCTGTCATTGCCTTATTAACTATTTCGCCTAAATTAGAATCTGAAAATACTTTTAGCGCAGCCGCAGTTGTTCCGTTAGGACTTGTTACATTTTCACGCAAAGTTGTCGGGCTTTTTCCGCTCTGTTCAAGCATTGCAGCCGAGCCCACGATGGTTTGTATCGCAAGCGTTGTTGCCTCTTCATTCGATAGACCAAGTGATATTCCTGATTTAACCATCTCTTCTACGAAGGCAAAGAAGTAAGCTGGTCCAGAACCGCTAACTGCAGTCACGGCATCTTGAAGTTTTTCATCTACTGAAATAACTTTTCCGCAGGTAGCAAGAAAATCACTTACAAATTTACTTTGTTCATTTGTTACATTTGCACCAAGCGACATTGCAGCCATCCCTAAGCCAATTAATGTTGCGGTGTTTGGCATTACTCGAATTACAGAAACATCTGAAGCTACACACTCGCTAATGAATTTAGTGGTTTTACCGGCGGCGAATGAAACAAGTAGCGCACCCTTCTTCAAATCACCAGCTATCGAAGCGAGTAACTCGCCTAAATCCTGTGGTTTTACTACTAAAAGAATCACATCACTCTGACTCACAAGATCTTTCAATTCGACAGCTCGGGCGCCATATTTTGTTGAAATCTCCCGAGCGCGATCAACTCGCTTCTCTGAGAAAACTATCTGGCCCTTAGGAAATCTTGCTGATACAAGTCCAGAGATAAGTGCTTCACCCATAACCCCAACACCAATTAAACCAACTTGGTATTTACTGGTTGAGAAAGATGATTGCATCGACATAAGAGAAGCCTACCTAAAGTGGTCTTGACCGATGTGCTTATTTAACGATTAAGCCCTAGGCTCTGCAACTATGCCTGAGGTTAAACCGAATTTCGCTCGCGACTGGGTCGAGTTTATAGATCCCGCGAAGCCGGAAGAGCTTTACAAATGTGACCTAACTTGGCTTACTTCTTATTGGACATGCATTTATGGCAATGGCTGCTGTGGCGTTGATGCAGATAAACCAGATGCTGGTTGTTGTTCTGATGGTGCTTACTACTCAGATGACGCTGATGAAAAGCGCACATTAGAAGTTGCAAAGCGTTTAACAAAAGATATGTGGCAATATTTTGATGAAGCACAGCCTAAGAAAGCTAAGGGCAAGATGCAGATTTCTGAAGTTGGTTTAGATAAAGATCGTAAGACCCGAAAAATTGATGACTCTTGCGTCTTCTTAAACCGCAAAGGTTATAGCGCTCCAGGCTTTACTGGAAGTTTTGGTTGCGTGCTTCACCACTTGGCAGAAAAAGAGGGTGTCCACTTTGTTGAAACAAAACCTGATGTCTGTTGGCAACTTCCAATTCGTAGAAGTTTCGAACAGCGTGAATTTGGTGAACAAGAAGTTACGGTAAATGTCATAGGTGAATACGAACGCCTTGCATGGGGCGATGGCGGTGCTGACTTTGATTGGTATTGCACTAGCAATACTGAAGCTCATGTTGGAGGCGAACCGGTTTATCTCTCAAATAAAATTGAGTTAATTGCCCTAATGGGAGAACCGGCTTACGAAGTTCTAAAACTTCACTGCGATAATCGAATTGAAGCCATTGCTGCTGCGCGTAAAGAGCAGAAAAAACGTGAACTGCCACTATTTGTTATACACCCAGCCACGATTGCCGCTGGTAAGTAATTTAAGCCAAAGCGTTTTGATCTATTTTAGAAGTTACGATCATATGTGGAACTGTTAGCGCCCAGACAACAACTAGCAAATACCATAAATAGCTGGCATCTAAGTTTGAATCAACAATTGCAATGATTAAAGCAACTGCGATTGTTCCAAATAGTGCGGGAAGGCCTGGAATAACGGCATTTAGAAATGATTTTCTTGGATTATTCTCTCCGGCCGCTGTAATTGATTTGGGAAGCAGCAGCGTCAATCTTGCCGTATGGCGCATTGCATGCCAACAGCCAAAATAGACTGCAAAAGCAACAAGTGGTGGCGCAACAATTGCTAATCCAGCTAAGAAAACCAAATCAATAAACTCTCGGGGACGATTATCTTTTACTAACAAAATTAGAGTCAGAACAAAGAAGAATCCAACTAGGAATTTAATTTGAGGCTCGATATCTGAAGCCCAACTAATTAAAACAGGATTTATTTCGGCAAGAGCGCTCTTCGTGGAGCCCTTTAAAAGTGGGATAAAGACTGGAATTATTCCCGAAGATATCGCAAACATATTTTGAACTTTTGGTCGCATTCGTGGCCGATTTTCAATCCGATCCTTTTCAGCAATAAATGCAGCATCTCCAAAGCCAAAATGCAAAGCACTCATAGCCAAGACCAGTTGAAAGCCCAACTTATTCCAATGCAGAATTGCAAGAACTGAAAATACGGCAATTGCGATGTATCCGATAATTAAAAGAGCTAGACGTGGCTTACTTGTTTGCGGAAGTGCCACCAAGTGATCAACGGCGCCATGTGGAATTCCAATTGCTAAAGCAAAAATCGCCAGGCCAACCTGCCAGCCCAAACTTTCGCTACCAATTGTGAAGTAGAGAACTCCCGAGAACAGGATTGCGAACGCTGCTGCAAGGGTTGAGAAGTTACGTACCGATGCAAAAACTGCGCTAGCTCCATTCACGGGACTAGTATATGAACCAACTTAAGCGCTAACAGGAGAACGCCAGTGTTGAAATTTGGATATCTTGCAATGCTCCTCTTTACAGTTGTTGGTTCTTTCTGGCTTGAGATAATTCTTAAAATTGGTGTTCTACGCCGAATCAAGCGTGCGCTTCTCAGCATTATTCCCGTAGCCATTCCATTCATTATCTGGGATGCATACGCAGTTGCAAATGGTCATTGGAAGTTTGATCCCGAGCAAATACTTGGAATCTATGGCCCTTTTAGAATTCCGCTTGAAGAATTTCTCTTCTTCTTAATAGTTCCAATGGCTGCAATTATGACAATTGAAGGTGTTCGAACTGTGAAGAAGCATTGGCCAGTCGGAGATGAGAAGCGATGATCTATACCGATATCGCATTAGCTGGTGTTATTGCGGCAGTTTTCTTTGATTTATATGGCGTTAAAACTGCGCTACTCACAAAATCTGTCTTCTGGACTTCTTACGCAATTATTTTGCCATTCCAGCTAATAACAAATTGGTGGCTAACATCTAGAAATATTGTTATGTATAACCCTGATGCCATTATTGGTCGCAGATTATGCGGAGCCCCGATTGAAGATTTACTCTTTGGTTTTGCGCTGGTCTTATCTGTAATGAGCCTCTGGGTTTACTGGGGTCGCAAAGGTTATGGCCCAAAAAAGTAAGAAAGAACTAATTTAGAGCTGCATAAAGAATTGTTGCAATACCAATAATCATTGAAATATTTTTCGCAGTCTTAGTGCTCAATATTGCAGCGGTCTTTGGAATAAATGACAGAATCAAAATTACCGCACCTGGCGTAAGAATTATCAAACTATGGGTTACAACTCCTGGTTCTCCGGTCTGATATCGCAGATTCAATAAGCCCATTGCGACTAGTAAATAGCCACCCCATCGATAATTTGTCATAGTTAAGAATATCCCTTACTCGAAAAATTGTTGTAATAAAAATTTGGGGGCACCATTGCTGGCGCCCCCAAATTTACTGAATCTTTAGATCAGATTAGTGATCTTCCTTCATACCTTCTGCTGCAGACTTCAGACGAGCAATCTTGTAGATTGTTAATCCGAATACGCACTTAGCAAGTACGTCTGCGATTGTGTAACCAATCTGGCGATTAACGAATGCGCCTGGATCAGTCGCAGCAGTGTCGCTAAGAATTGGTAGCAAGTATGAAATTGGGTAAACGCCCCATGTTGCGATCAATAGAAGACGTAG
>WLJZ01000029.1 GCA_009701525.1 Actinomycetota bacterium | reverse complement strand
CGATACAAAGCTAATGACATCGCGCTTCCTCTCTACTTTTCGTTTCAAAAACTTCTCTAAAATTATTGGGACCCTTCGCACACCCGCCAGAGCGGACTTACCCTTGCTGCCTTCCAGCCCTGGGGGAGTTCAGTACGGTAACGCCGCACGAAGGATCTGCGGGCAATCATAGTAATTAGAGCCGATAGGCTCACCCCCTCGGGAGGATTCGCATAGCGGCCGAGTGCGCACGCTTGGAAAGCGTGTATAGGGCAACCTATCGAGGGTTCAAATCCCTCATCCTCCGCCAGTTAGTTACTAACTAGCGATAGTTGCTTGGAAGAATGTTGACCAAGGGCTACTGCCAACTGAATTAGTCGCTTTAATTCGGAAGAAGTAAAGGCCACCGGCGACAGCTCCGGTAAGTGAAAATACATTCCCGTTCGCCTTTATCGATTCAAGATCAGCTGAGCCGGAAATTGGAGTTGAAGTAGATGAACCTACATACCACTCGAAATCATATGAAGTAATCCGGAGTGCTTGCTGATCAAAATTCGCAGCATTAGCAGGATTTGCATAAAGAATTTTTCCGCCAGCAGGATCGTCAGCGACGGTGAAAGTTATATTTGGAGTTGTTGTTGGAGCACTAAAATTTGAAGCCGCCAAATCTTCAGCATAAAGCGCGTTCCAGGCATCTCCTTGTTTAGCAATATCATCTGCAAGAGCCTGAAGTATTGGCTGATCTGCCTTTACGGCTTTCTTTTTTGCAAGAGACTTCTTAACTGCTGCCAAATATTTTGAATAAGCCTCGACATAGGTTTTCAGTTGTGGATCAGATTTTGAATAAGAAGGTCCTGCTGAAAGAGCTGTTAATTTAGAAAGAGCAGCAGAAATCTTGCTCATAGATGCATTTGTCCGTTTTAACCAGCTTTTATATTTTGCACCGGATCGATTAGAAGTTCCTGCCGGCTCTATAAGTATTGCTCCATATTTTTCATCTGCTGGAATAAATTCCAAATTAAAAAATTTATTGATGCTATCGCTGTAGGTCGTATCCGCCGGGAGATTGTCAGCAATCGCGGATTGCGGCGCCGTTATGCCAAGGATCAGTGAGATTGAAAGTGCAGTAATTATGCCCTTATATTTTTGTATTGACATTTGCGAACGCCTCTCTGTCGGTTCACTGGAGGCTACATACAAATCCCCAATAAAAATAGGGATTTGAGATGAATAAAACTAAATCTCTACGCCTATGTATTTAGTTTCTAGGAATTCATAGATCCCGGCGAATCCACCTTCACGGCCAAGTCCGCTCTGCTTTACGCCACCAAATGGCGCCGCTGGATCAGAAATAACGCCGCGGTTGATTGCAACCATTCCGGATTCGATTGCCTCGGCAGTTTTTATTGCGCGCTTTAAATCGCTGGAATAAATGTAACTAATTAGGCCGTATTCGGTTGCGTTCGCTAATTCAATTGCTTGCGCATCGCCTTCAAAAGTAACGATTGGGGCTACTGGGCCAAAAACTTCGTTATTTAATATTGCGTTGTCTTTATCAACACTAACTACTGTCGCAGGATAAAAAGCACCAACACCTTCAGGAGTTGTGCCGCCAAGTATTAACTTGCCACCGGCTTTTACGGCCGCTGATACTAGATCTGCAATCTTGTTACGTTCTTTAATTGAAACGCTGGCGCCAAGTTGGGCACCAGCTTCTAAACCTGGTGCGAGTTTTAGTGCGCCCATTGCTTTTGCAAATTTTGTTGTGAACTCTTGCGCAACACTCTTCGCGACGATGAAACGATTTGCTGCTGTACACGCGGCGCCACCATTGCGCATTTTTGCAATCATTGCGCCAGCTACTGCGTCATCAATATTTGCATCATCTAGAACAACGAATGGGGCATTTCCGCCAAGTTCCATTGATGTGCGAAGCACACAGTCTGCGGATTCTTTTAGGAGAGTACGGCCTACTTCAGTTGAGCCAGTGAAAGATAAATTGCGAACGCGTGGATCATGCAACATCTTTGAAATCATTGGGCCAGTCTTTGAAGGTAGAACAAAATTGACTACGCCTTTTGGAACTCCGGCGCGTTCTAAAATTTCAACAATTGCGAGCGCGGTTAGTGGAGTTTCACTTGCAGGTTTCAAAATTACTGTGCAACCTGCGGCGAGAGCTGGTCCAATTTTTCGGGTGGCCATTGCTGCTGGGAAATTCCAAGGTGTGATTAAAAGTGAGACACCAATTGGTTGGTGGGTAACAAGAATTCTTTTATCGCCTGAAGGGGATTGGCGATAATCGCCAGGTGTGCGTACAGCTTCTTCAGCGAACCAACGGAAAAATTCTGCGGCGTAGATGATTTCACCTTTGGCATCAGAGAGAACTTTTCCATTCTCCATTGAAACGATTTTGGCTAGATGATCTGCTTCAGCGATCATGATTTCGAAGGCTTTACGTAAAATTTCGCTGCGGACTCTAGGTGCGCTCTTTGACCAGGTTTTGAAGGCGTTGTGGGCTGCGGTTACTGCGGCATCGCAATGTGATTCGCCTGCGGTTGCTACTTCAGCGATAACGCTTCCGGTGCTTGGGTCGGTTACGGGCAGGGTGCCATCGCCCTTTACCCATGCGCCATCAATATAAAGGTCTGTTTTTAATTGCATGCGGCAAGCATACGCCTCGAATGCGAAGTAAAATTAAAGCCAGATTAAACCCATGGAAGCGAAGAATTCCCATTTACAGGAAGAGTGGCCGTGCCAAAGTCTTGGACTGATGACGCCCCAGAACCAATGGTTCTCCAGGAGCATGCGCATCTTGAGGATCCGATTTCTTACCGGATTAAGCGCCGGCTTTTAGGTAACCCATTAAACCGTCACACTCTTAGCCATCAACGGCTTGAGAAAAGATATGCACTTGGAATTTTATCTTCGGACTGTATTTCTTCATCGGCTTACGGAAGTGAGCAGATTCTCCTTGCCTTAGTTCCTGCATTTGGTTTAGCGGCATTCACAATGTTGATGCCAATGACTGCAATAGTTCTGATTATTCTTTTGATTGTTACGCTTTCGTATCGAAATGTAATTTCGGTTTACACAAAAGTTGGCGGCGCCTACATAGTTTCCAGAGATAACTTTGGGCCTGTAGTTGCACAAGTAGCTGCGGTTGCTTTGATGTTGGATTACATCGTAACTCTTGCAATTCAATCTGCCGCAGGCGTTGCTGCAATTATTTCTACATTCCCAGAAGTAGCACCATTTAAAATCCATTTAACTTTGGCGATTATTGTTCTACTTAGTTATGGAAATTTACGTGGCGTAAAAGAAGCTGGAAAAGCTTTTGCGCTACCAACTTATTTATTCGTTGGATCTATGGCAGTTGTTTTCGTGATCGGAATTTATCGTCAATTCGCTGGAACTCTCCCACTTCTAGATGTAAATCAAGAAGGCGCGGTTCCAATTGGCGAGTCACAAGGATTGCTAACTTTTGCTGCAATATTTATTTTGCTCCGAGCATTTGCTAATGGTGGATCTTCACTTACAGGTCTTGAAGCAATATCTGATGGCGTCTCGCTATTTAAAGCTCCAGAACAAGTAAATGCACGTAGAACTCTGGTAATTATGAGCAGCATCCTGGGATCTTTAGTACTCGGGGTTTCTTGGTTCGCACATAAAATTCATGCAATTCCATATGAGAATGAAACTCCAACAGTTATTTCGCAGATAGCTAAGACGATCTTGGGCGATGGAACTCTTGGAAATCTCTTCTTTATTGTTGTTCAGGCCGCAACCATGCTTATTCTCTTTGCCGGCGCTAACACCACATATAGCGCCTTCCCATTGCTAGTTAACTTCGTTGCAACTGATGGATATTTGCCGAATTGGTTGACTAAACGTGGCCACAGGTTAAATTTCTCAAACGGTATTTTGTTGCTCTCTGGTTCTGCAATCGTTTTAGTTTTAGTCACCGGAGCTTCAGTAGAACACCTCGTAGCGTTCTACGCACTTGGTGTTTTCACCGCTTTTACGCTCTCTGGTTTGGGAATGGCAAAACATAATTACATAAACCGCGGTAATTGGTGGCGTGGAAAATTTGTAGTTAATGCGCTCTCTGGCGGAATTTCATTTGTTGTTGTTATTATCTTTGCAATTGTTAAATTCAGTGAAGGTGCTTGGGTAATTATTGTTATTACTCCGATTCTGGTGATTACATTTTTAAGATTACGTAAACAGTATTCCAAGGAACAAAACGTCTTAGCTGTTACCGCCCAAAGTTCTAGAGCTACTTCAATTTCTAGACACGATGTTTCGGTGCTTGTTGATAGTTTAGATTTAGCAACAATCGGCGCAGTTCGATATGCCCGATCTTTAAATCCTCGAAACTTAAATGCGGTGCACTTTGTAATCGATGATAAGCGCGCAGATGCGATTAGCTCTGGTTGGGCTGCAAATGCCGCAGTAAGTGATGTTCCACTTATATTGATTGATTGCCCGGACCGTAGACTTCCAAATGCTGCAGTTGATTACGCGATTCGCTCAACTTCAAGCCCAGATGTCGAATTAACTTTATTGTTGCCTCGTCGTTCTTACTCAAGGTTCTTGGGTCGGGTTTTGCATGATCAAACAGCTGAAGCTATTTCAGCGCCAATCTCGCAATTAGAGCGAGTTGTAGCAACGATTATTCCTTTCGATGTTGAGCGAATTCTTGAAGTTGGTTCCCGTGGAAAAACAGCGGTTGTAGCAAATGAGCCAGCACCTAAACCAAAGAAGATTCCGCTACCGAAATTACAAAGCAACGAAGCTGGGCCGATAAGCCATTACAGCGAGAATATTCTGCCAATTTCAAATGCGACCTGGCGCAAGCGCGCACATGTTCGTGGTCAAGTAACAGCAATTAGAACAGCACCTTCGGGTGGTGCGCCAAGAGTCGATGTTGAAGTTTGGGATACAACTGGCGGAATAACACTGCAGTTCCTAGGCCGACGCGAAATTGCTGGGCTAGATGTCGGATCTACTATTTGCGCAGAAGGCATGGTTGGCGAGACACAAGGTGCGCTAACAATTCTTAATCCTTCATACGAAATAGTTATTTAATTACTTCTGCTCTTTACAAAGAGCAGGCGCGCAACAATTAGACCAATTGGTAGGCCAATTAATTGAGCGATCATATAAATCCAGGCTGAATTCAAAGTTATCCCGGCAAAAGAATCGCTCCAAATTCTGGCGAAAGTTACTGCGGGATTTGCAAAGACAAAAGATGAAGTTGCATAAAAGGCTGTAGTAATCCAGGCCGGAATAATTATCGGAGCCAGGTGTCCGCGTTTCTGATCAGTTAATAAGTGAACAATCATGATTAAACCTGCGGTTGCAAAAATCTCGCTGATAAATAGATTAGTTCCGGTTCTTTCGTGTTGTGATTGAAAGATAGCTGGCTTGTTAAAAATAATATTTGCAAAAACAGTGCCGGTGAAACCGCCTAAGAATTGGGCTGCGATAAAAGCAATTGCGTTCTTGCTATCAATTCGGTTTTTAAATAATTCGCCAAGAGTCACTACTGGGTTGAAATGTGCGCCGCTGATTGGGCCAAATAATGTAATGATGATAACCAGCATTGAAACGATAGAGATCGCATTTATCGTAAGTTGAATTCCAACATCGTCGGTCAAATTAGTAGCCATAATTCCAGAGCCGATAACCGAAGTGAGCAGAAGCGCGGTTCCCAGGAACTCAGCGAAGATTTTTTGTAGTTTCACAAGTGCCAATTTAGTGGGAAGATATCGCTCTATTGGTTTTAGCCACGAATTAAGGGAGGGAAGTGCAAATGTCACTGGCATTTAAGGTGTTTGCACTTTCTGATCTTGGGTTACATCGCGCAGGCAATGAGGATTCTGGGCTAATTTCACCGAAAGTAATTGCTGTTGCTGATGGAATGGGCGGACATGCTGGCGGTGAAGTCGCATCGCGCATTGCAATAAATTCGCTAGTCGAATCAAGTTCTAGCGCTGATGCAATTCTCAAAGTTACAAACGACATCAATAATAAAATTGTTGAGAAATCAGCTGCGCAACCCGATCTTGCTGGAATGGGAACCACGCTAACTGCGCTCCAGATAAATGGTGATGTCGCAGAACTTCTACATGTAGGCGATTCTCGTTGTTATGCATTTACTGGCGGGAAGTTAAGTCAATTAAGCCAGGACCATACTGTGATGCAGGAATTAATTGATCAAGGGCGAATTACACCTGAAGAGGCAATCAACCATCCCCAACGTTCGCTACTTACAAAAGCTTTGATGGGCGATTCGCAAGTCAATCCGGTTCTTCAGCTCTACCCAATTAAATTAGGAGATCAGTTTTTATTATGCAGCGATGGTTTAACTTCAGTCTTATCTGATCTTGAAATTTCGAAAATTTTAAAGAAATCAAACGGACAAAATTTGGTAGAAGAATTAGTTTCAGAGACCAAAGCTAAAGGCGCTCCAGATAATGTCACTGTAATTTGGGCCGAAGTTGTAAATGCGCAAGAAGCTAGTTCAACAGCGTTAATTGGTGCGGCAAATGGCTAAATTATTTGGTAATCGATATGAGATAGGCCAGATGATTGGCACTGGTGGAATGGCTGATGTTTATATCGGGGAAGACCAACGCCTTTCTAGAAAAGTTGCAGTAAAAGTTCTTCGAAGTGATCTTGCCCGTGATCCATCTTTCTTGGCTCGCTTCCGCAAAGAGGCTCTGGCTGCGGCAGGGCTAAATCACCCCGGAATCGTTGCGGTATATGACTCTGGCGAAGAAGGCGCTAATTCATACATTGTTATGGAGCTCGTAAATGGTCACACTCTTCGCGAAGAGTTAGCCAATCCTGCACAACTAAGCGTTGAACGCTCACTTGAAATAATTGAAGGCGTATTGGATGCACTTTCTTATTCGCATCAAAACGGAATTATTCATCGCGATATCAAACCAGGAAACATTATGTTGACTGAATTTGGCGATGTAAAAGTTATGGACTTTGGTATTGCTCGTGCGATGGATGACATCGGCGCCACAATGACGAGTACTTGGAATGTTGTTGGAACTGCGCAATATCTCTCACCCGAACAAGCGACCGGTGAAGCTTCAGATCTACGAAGTGATATCTATTCTGTAGGTTGTCTGCTTTATGAATTAGTTACAGGTCAGCCCCCATTCACTGGTGATACACCTGTGGCTATTGCATACCAACATGTCTCTGCTGATTTTGTGCTACCAAGTGCAATTAATCCGGCTTTAGATGAAAACATAGATAAAATTATTACGGTTGCGTTAGCGAAGAACCCAGGCGATAGATATCAAAGTGCAGATTTAATGCTTGCCGATATTCGTCGTGCAATGAAGGGCCAGAATGTAACAACAAAGATTCGGCGCATAGTTCCACGTCGTAATTTCCTAGTAATGGGTGGCGCAGCTGCAGCTTTCGTCTTACTTATTGGACTTGCTGTTAATTCTTTTAATTCAAGCGCTCCCCAACCATCACTTCAGATACCAAATGTTGTGGGATTAACACAGGAAGATGCGACGAAATTATTATCGGATTACACAATAAATATTCAACGCGCACCAGATTCAAGAATTCCTAAAGATCGCGTTGCATCCCAACTTCCGCTTGCGACAACTCGGGCACCGAAGGGCAGCAGCATTACTCTGACAATTTCAGATGGACCGGGAGACACCACAGTTCCCACAACAATTTTGGGACTGAGCCTAGAAGATGCCCGAAATGAGCTATCTGCAGCTGGTTTATTGGTTACTCAAATAATTCCTGTCGATTCAAATTCTAGAACTGGAATAGTTTTGAAAGTTACACCAGATGCCGGATCAATTATTAAAGCTGGCAGCGGTGTGATTTTAGAAATTGCTAGTGGAAGCTTGAAGGTTCCTGCGCTTCTAGATTTAACTGGAATCGAAGCTCAAACAATTCTAACGCAGGCCGGATTTTTGGTTAAAGAGATAAGCGGTTACGACGAAGCTAAACCAATTGGAGTTGTATTAGCCCAAGCACCGGCTGCTGGAACAACTCAAGTTATTGGTTCAGATGTTGCAATTACGGTAAATAAGAAACCTTAAGAACTTTTCGCAATTGGACTTGCGCCCGAAATTCTTTTGCGAGCGCCGATATCTCCACAAAGCTCTAACCAATTAGCTAATAGCTCATAGCCGTATTCTGATAGAACTGCTTCTGGATGAAATTGAACCCCAGATATCTTCGAACCTTTAATTTGAATTCCCATAATTGTTCCATCACTACTTCTTGCGGTAATTCTCATCGAATCAGTTATTGAAGCCTCTTCAAGGGCAAGTGAGTGATATCTAGTTGCGCTGAAATTATTTGGAAGTTCTTTGAAAACATCTTCACCGCAATGATCTATAACGCTAGTTCGCCCATGAATTAGTTCTGGTGCGCCGCTTACTTTTGCTCCAAAGACAATTCCAATTACCTGAAGCCCTAAACAAATTCCGAGTAGGGGAATGTTTTTCTCGGCACAATATTTAACAACTTCGACGCTAACCCCTGCACTTTCTGGGGCACCTGGTCCTGGTGAAATTAATACGCCATCAAAATTCTTGGCAAAATCTGGTGAGATTTCAGAGTTCGTAACAACTGTTGTGATTGCCCCAATCTCGTTTAGATATTGCACGATATTAAAGACAAAAGAATCGTGGTTATCGACAACCAAAATCTTCTTGCCAGCACTATTCATGTGGCAATTGTGGTGTAATCTCTGCCCATGCCTAAGTCACGTATGCGCAAGAAAGAGAAGGACTTCGTCCCAGAGGCCGTTGCTCACGCAGCTCCGACCCCGACAGAGAGTCCAAAGTGGTTGGCCCCAGCAATGGTTGCCGCCTTTATCGCCGGCCTAATCTGGATCGTAATTTTCTACGTCAGCGCGACTGCTTACCCAATCCCTGGTATCGGGGCCTGGAATATGCTCGCTGGTTTTGGCTTTGTGGGCGTTGGTTTTGGCCTCGCTACTCGCTGGCGCTAAATACCCCTTAATTACACCGCTGTAATTCTCCACACGGTGGATAAAGGTTGGGGATAACTACTAGCAGAGATTATGCTGGTTCTCAGGTTCCCCTCAGTTTTGTAAGGAACTCTGCGTTCCATGACATTGCTGAAAGAGAAGCCTCAAATGAGCCAGACCGCCCAAGCTGCCACCCAGAGAAT
>WLJZ01000028.1 GCA_009701525.1 Actinomycetota bacterium | reverse complement strand
TTGGAAATTTGATTCCAAACAAATTCTTGGAATATATGGGCCATTTCGAATTCCACTTGAAGAATTTCTCTTTTTCTTGATTGTCCCGATGGCGGCAATAATGACAATTGAAGGGGTGCGTACCGTAAAGAAGCACTGGCCAGTGGGAGATGAGAAAATATGATTTATACCGACATTGCGTTAGGTGGAGTCATAGTCGCAGTTCTCTTTGATTTATATGTAGTAAGAACATCTCTGTTGACCAAATCTGTTTTCTGGACTTCTTATGCAATCATTCTGCCCTTCCAACTCATAACAAATTGGTGGCTAACTTCCAGAAATATTGTTATGTATAGCCCTGATGCGATTATTGGCCGTCGAATTTGTAGCGCTCCGGTAGAAGATTTACTCTTTGGTTTTGCCCTTGTTCTCTCTGTAATGAGCCTATGGGTTTACTGGGGACGAAAAGGTTTAGGACCTAAGAATTAATTAATAGCTGCGTAAATAATTGTTGCAACGCCCACTATTAGCGCAATAATTTTGGAATTCTTTCGCTCCAATATTTTTACTGTTGCTGGTATAAAACTCATTATTAAAATAACCATTCCAGGAGTAAGAATAATTAAACTATGAGTAACTACTCCTGCTTGACCGGTTTGGTAACGCAAATTTAAGAGCCCCATTGCCACTAATAAATAGCCGCCCCAACGATAATTTGTCATAGCTAAGGATATCGATTTATGACAGAAAAATGGGGGCCCCATTACTGAGACCCCCATTTTAATTAAGCTTTAGATCAGATTAGTGATCTTCCTTCATGCCTTCTGCTGCAGACTTCAGACGAGCAATCTTCATGATTGTTAGTCCGAATACGCACTTAGCAAGTACGTCTGCGATTGTGTAACCAATCTGGCGATTAACGAATGCGCCTGGATCTGTGGCTGCAGTGTCGCTAAGGATTGGAAGTAGGTATGAAATTGGGTAAACGCCCCATGTAGCGATCAATAGAAGACGTAGGCGACCAACTGTTGCTGCTACACCTTCTGGTTGACGATCCAATGACTTTCCTAGTTCTACGAATAGAACGTAAAGGATGTAAAGGAATGGGATTGTTGATAGAACGCCCCAAATTACTTTGGTGTTTGTATCAGCTGAAATTTCACCTGGGTATCCAAGTGCGATCATTGCAGCAGATGCTGGAACTAGGCGAGAAATTAGAGAACTTGCTGCTGCCTTAGCTAGCGCAAGAACTGCAATAACTTCTACAAGTAGTAGAGGAACAGTCAGAATCCAGTCAACATAGCGATATGCCTCGTTGAATGCACCCTTTGCAGTTCCTACGGTTACTCCACCATCAACTGATGACTCACTAAATGAGTTGAAGATTCGGTAGTAGTGGTATGCAGCAATGAATGTAACCATTGAAGATAGAACTAGCGCATTGCGGTACTTAGGTAGAACGCGTGCTTGTGACACCAATGTGTAAACGGTGCATGCAAGCATCGAGATCAAACCAAATGAGAACATGTTGTACAACGTGCTCCATTGGCCGTTTGTTAGACTTACCATTTATAGCCTCCGTGGGGCGTTTTGGTTCTGGGCCTCGGACGAGGTGCCAGCCGCCTAAATTGCATTCCCATATGAAGAACACAAGTTCTGCGTGATTAAAGGGTAAAGGTGTATGACGCAAATTACACGGCTAATTCACAGGATTTTTCCCGATTTTTGGGTGATTTCTGGGGTTGTCCTCGCCTACAGATAGCCTTTGGCCATGGCAAAGAAGGCAGCTCCCACAAAAGACCCGTTCCGCTGCACTGAGTGCGGCTGGAGCAGTACCAAGTGGGTTGGGCGATGTGGTGAATGCCAGGCCTGGGGGTCGGTTGAAGAGATCGCAGCGCCGAAAAAGTTATCCCTTGTAGCCGGTCATGTAACCGCGCCGGCGCTTCCAATAGGTGAAGTTAGTTTAGAGAACGCAAAGGCAAGATCAAGTGGCGTCAGTGAATTAGATCGAGTACTTGGTGGTGGTTTAGTCCCTGGCGCCGCAATTTTATTAGCTGGTGAACCCGGAGTTGGAAAATCGACTTTACTGTTAAGCGTTGCAGCCCAAAGTGCGCGCCAAAATATTAGTTCGCTTTACATAAGTGGCGAGGAATCTGCATCTCAAGTTCGCTTACGAGCCGAACGTCTTGATGCTATAGATCCAAATTTATGGCTCGCCTCTGAAAATGAATTAGGTTCAGTAATTGCACATATCGATGCCGTGAAACCACAATTACTAATTATCGATTCCATACAAACAATTGCAAGTGTTGCAGTTGATGGGGCGCCTGGTGGAGTTACCCAAGTTCGAGAGATAGCAGCAGCCTTAATTAGGATTGCTAAAGAGCGTTCGATAACGCTAATACTTGTCGGACATGTAACCAAGGATGGATCAATCGCAGGTCCAAGACTTCTCGAACATATTGTTGATGTTGTTCTTAACTTTGAAGGTGAACGTCATTCAAGGTTGCGATTAATTCGCGCGATTAAGAACCGCTTTGGCGCATCGGATGAAGTTGGCTGTTTTGATATGAATGAGAATGGAATCACTTCTCTCCCAGACCCAACTGGTTTATTTACAACTCGCCATAGCGAACCTGTTCCTGGAACTTGTGTAACCGTAACTCTTGAAGGACGCCGCCCACTTCTTGCCGAAATCCAAGCGCTAGTTAGCGCAGCAATTCCTGATGGCAGAGATTTTGGAAATTCCAGAAGAGTTACCTCGGGCCTCGATAATCCCCGTACCGCAATGACTCTGGCTGTTCTAGAACTACGAGCAAATATTCGAGTATCTGGCCGTGATGTCTATGTTGCAACAGTTGGTGGGATGAAGATTGCCGAACCTGCAGCAGATTTAGCAGTAGCCCTTGCAGTTGGATCTGCAGCAAAAGGCCTTGCACTTCCAGCAGATTTAATTGCTATTGGTGAAGTAGGACTTGCTGGTGAAATTAGAAAAGTAACTGGGGCAACTCAACGAATCGCTGAAGCGGCAAGACTTGGATTTAAAAAAGCAATGGTGCCTGCAGGAAGTGAAATAAAGATTCCTGGAATTGAAATTATGGAGGTCGCCCGCTTAGAGCAGGCGATCGCTCGCGTAAAAATTAATTAAATAAATTAATTTGGTGTTGGTGCTTCAGCCAAGTCGCCAGGAGTATCTGGCATCTGAGCTTTAGGCATTCCCTTGAAAGTGAAAATTTCTTTCTCATCTTCCATAGTGGTTCCAACAAGAATAATTTCTCCAGCCTTTAAATCACCAAAGAGAATCTTCTCTGAAAGCATGTCTTCAATTTCGCGTTGAATACAACGACGCAATGGCCTGGCGCCAAGAAGTGGGTCGTAACCCTTCTTAGCAAGTAGCGCCTTTGCTTCAGTTGTTAATTCAATTCCCATATCGCGAGAACGTAGACGTTCGTCTAAATTAGCGACCATCAAATCAACTATTTGAATAATCTCATTCTCAGTTAGTTGATGGAAGACAATTACATCATCGATACGGTTTAGGAATTCAGGGCGGAAGTGGTTCTTTAACTCTTCGCTAACTTTGCCCTTCATGCGCTCATAATTTCCTTGTTCATCTGATGCATTGGTAAAACCGAGATTCAAAGTCTTTGAAATATCGCGAGTTCCAAGGTTTGTTGTCATGATAATAATTGTGTTCTTGAAATCGACAACGCGACCTTGTGAGTCAGTTAAACGGCCATCTTCAAGCACTTGTAGAAGTGAGTTAAAGATATCTGGGTGTGCCTTCTCGATCTCATCAAAGAGAACTACTGAGAATGGCTTGCGACGTACCTTCTCTGTTAGCTGACCGCCTTCGTCATATCCGACATAGCCTGGAGGCGCACCAAAGAGTCTTGATGCAGTGTGCTTCTCAGAGTATTCAGACATATCAAGTTGGATTAGCGCATCTGAATCACCAAATAAGAATTGAGCAAGAGTTCTAGAAAGTTCGGTCTTACCAACACCAGATGGACCAGCGAAGATAAATGAACCACCAGGGCGCTTTGGATCTTTTAGCCCAGCACGTGTACGTCGAATGGCTTGTGAAAGCGCTTTGATCGCCTGTTCTTGTCCGATAACACGACGATGTAGCTCATCTTCCATGCGAAGTAAACGAGCAGTCTCTGCCTCGGTTAATTTGAATACTGGAATACCAGTTGCATTTGAAAGAACTTCAGCAATTAGCTCTTCCGTAACTTCAGCGACTACATCTAGATCGCCAGCTTTCCAAGTCTTTTCAGCCTCATGCTTCTCTGCAATTAAAGTTTTTTCCTTATCGCGGAAAGCAGCAGCACCTTCAAAGTCTTGGGAATCAATTGCGGACTCTTTAGCTTTACGGGCTTCTGCAATTTTCTCATCGAATGCGCGAAGCTCTGGTGGCGCAGTCATGCGACGAATTCGCAATCTTGAACCTGCTTCATCAATTAAATCAATTGCCTTGTCTGGCAAGAAGCGATCTGAAATATAACGATCTGCCATTTGCGCGGCACCTACAAGTGCGCCATCTGTAATTGAAACTTTATGGTGAGATTCGTAGCGATCGCGAAGTCCCTTAAGAATTTCAATTGTGTGTTCAACAGTTGGTTCTGCTACTTGAATAGGTTGGAAACGACGCTCAAGAGCTGCATCCTTTTCAAAGTGCTTGCGATACTCATCAAGAGTTGTTGCGCCAATTGTCTGTAACTCACCTCGGGCAAGCATTGGCTTCAAGATGCTTGCAGCATCAATTGCACCTTCTGCAGCGCCTGCACCGACAAGAGTATGAATCTCGTCGATGAATAGAATGATGTCTCCGCGTGTGCGAATCTCTTTTAATACTTTCTTTAAGCGCTCTTCAAAATCTCCACGATAACGACTACCAGCAACTAGCGCACCAAGGTCCAAAGAGTAAACATGCTTATCCTTTAGAGTCTCGGGAACGTCACCTGAAACGATTGATTGTGCAAGGCCTTCAACAATTGCGGTTTTTCCAACGCCTGGTTCACCGATTAAAACTGGGTTATTTTTAGTACGACGAGAGAGGACTTGCATAACTCTTTCAATCTCTTTATCGCGCCCAATAACTGGATCTAATTTTCCTTCGCGAGCAGCTTGTGTCAGATTACGACCAAATTGATCTAGAACTAAAGAAGTAGATGGCGTTCCTTCTGCAGGTGCGCCGGATGTTGCAGCTTCTTTTCCTTGATAACCAGATAGAAGTGAAATAACTTGAGTGCGCACGCGATTTAGATCTGCGCCAAGTTTTACTAATACTTGTGCAGCAACGCCTTCGCCTTCACGAATTAATCCAAGAAGAATATGTTCGGTCCCGATGTAATTGTGTCCAAGTTGTAGCGCTTCGCGAAGTGAAAGTTCTAAAACTTTCTTAGCGCGAGGAGTAAATGGAATATGGCCGGAAGGTGCTTGTTGACCTTGCCCAATAATTTCTTCGACTTGTGAGCGAACAGCTTCGAGTGAGATACCTAGAGCTTCGAGTGCCTTTGCGGCAACGCCCTCACCTTCGTGAATCAAACCTAGAAGGATGTGTTCCGTTCCGATGTAGTTGTGATTAAGCATGCGGGCTTCTTCTTGTGCCAGCACAACAACACGTCGGGCTCGATCGGTAAAGCGCTCGAACATCGCAGGTCTGCCTCTCTATTTACTGATTTCACTACTTCAATCAATGGCCCAACTCTATGCGAAGGGCTGTAATGGGTCTAACCCAATATTGCCCCTATTTATGCCCAGGAAACTGAGATTTTGCCCAATATTTTGTGGTCCCTCGGCTAAAGACTTAGAGAGTCAGGAGCATTCGGATATTGCCAAGGGTATTTGGCTTAACGCTTTCAAGATCCAAGAACTCGGCCACGCCGCTGTCATATGAATGTAGAAGCTCGGAGTAAACATCTGGGGAAACCGGAGTTCCTTCAATCTCTTTAAATCCATGGCGACCAAAAAATTGAGTTTCAAATGTTAAGCAGAAGATTCGCTTTACTCCGAGCTCGGTTGCTCGCACTATTAACGCTTCAAGAATTCCATGTCCAACACCTTTGCCACGAAGGGTTTGATCTACTGCTACCGAACGAACTTCTGCAAGATCTTCCCAAAGGACGTGCACGGCACCGCAACCAACAACCTTGCCATCAATTTCGGCAACCGTAAATTCTTGAACACTTTCATAAAGAGTTACAGTTTCTTTGGTTAGCAATCTGCGGCCAGCAGCATATTCATCAATAATTGATCGAATAGCTTTGATGTCCGAAGTTCGTGCAGGGCGAATTACAAGTGACATTTATTCTTCTGGTTTCACTAACGGGAAGAGAATAGTTTCGCGAATTCCAAGACCAGTAAGTGCCATCAACAATCGATCTGCACCCATTCCCATTCCACCCATTGGTGGCATTGCATATTCCATGGCACGTAAGAAATCTTCATCAATCTGCATCGCTTCAAGATCACCTTTAGACCCAAGTGCAGCTTGTTCAGTAAGACGTTCACGTTGAATAACTGGATCGATTAATTCTGAGTAACCAGTAGCAAGTTCGAAGCCATCAATGTATAAATCCCACTTTTCTGCAATTCCAGGAATTTCTCGATGTGCGCGAACAAGTGGTGAAGTATCAATTGGATAACCTTTAACAAAGATTGGTCCAGTCAATTTATCTGCTGCAACATGTTCAAAGATTTCTTCAGCAAGCTTTCCGGTAATCCACTTTGGATCGATTTTCATGCCTAATTTTTCCGCAATTTTTACCAGTTCTGTGCGGGGCGTTAAAGCTGTAACTTCTTGCCCAACTCCTGTTGAAATCAAATCAAATAGCGATGCTTCTTCCCACTTGCCACCCAAATCAACTTCACGGCCATCATGGTGTGTAACAACATGACTTCCTGAAGTAGCCATAGCGGCATCTTGAATCAATTGACGGGTTAGATCTGCGATTGAATTCCAATCACCATATGCTTCATAACTTTCAATCATTGCAAACTCTGGTGAGTGGCTTGAGTCAGCGCCTTCATTTCGGAAGTTTCGATTTATTTCAAAGACTTTTTCAATGCCACCAACAACACAACGCTTTAGAAAAAGCTCGGGTGCAATACGAAGGAATAGCTCCATGTCATATGCATTGCTTACGGTTTTGAAAGGCCGAGCTGCTGCACCACCATGCATAACTTGAAGCATTGGAGTTTCAACTTCTACGAAGCCACGCTTATGAAAAGTTTCACGAAGTGCGCGCATGACATTCGGCCGTAATCTGGCATTTGTTCGCGCTTCTGGTCGGACAATCAAATCTACATATCTCATGCGAACGCGGGTCTCTTCGGAGAGCGGCTTATGTTCTACTGGAAGTGGCCGAAGTGATTTTGCTGCCATCTTCCAACTTGAAGCCAAAATTGAAAGCTCGCCGCGCTTGGAGGTAATAACTTCACCAGTAACACTTACGAGGTCACCTAAATCAACATCTGATTTCCAGAGGTTTAAGATTTCTTCTCCGACTTTGTCGAGTGAGAACATCGCTTGAATTTCAGAACCTTCGCCTTCGCGCAAAGTTGCGAAACAAAGTTTTCCGGTATCGCGTTTGAAAATAACTCGACCAGCAATACTTTCAATTACACCAGTGGTGACATCAATTGCTAAATCTTTATGTGTTTCGCGAATCTCTTTAATGCTCTTACTTCTAGGAACTTCTACTGGGTAAGCCTCTGTTCCACGCTCAATAATCGCTGCGCGTTTCTCTCTGCGGATTCGCAGTTGCTCTGGCAGATCATCTACCTCGGGCGCATTTTGTGAGTTGTTTTTCTCGCTCATAAGGAGTGTAAGCCTATCGTTTCAGCGGGTCAGGAATTGCGTTCGTGAACGAGACGAAGTCCTATTAGGGTCAAATCTGGCTCATGAAAATCGATGGTTTCACTGACTCCGATTACCAAAGGTGCGAGACCGCCAGTTGCGATAACGCTCACCTCACCGGCATCCGGATAAAGGATCGCAAGTTCATCTGCGATTCGATTTACCAATCCATCAACTTGTCCTGCGAAACCATAGATAGTTCCAGATTGCAGCGCCTCAACAGTATTTTTCCCAATTACATTTCTCGGTTTTACTAATTCAACACGACGCAATTGGGCGGCTCGAGCAGCTAGTGCCTCAACCGAAATTTCTATTCCGGCGGCAAGCGCGCCACCTAAGAATTCACCTTTAGGTGAAACCACATCTAAATTAGTAGAAGTACCGAAGTCAACAACTATGCATGGACCATTCTCGCCATAAAGCTCATGCGCTGCCAAGGTATTAACAATTCGATCAGCGCCAATTTCTTTAGGGTTATCTACCTGCAAGGGAACACCTGTCTTTACACCTGGTTCAACAATTGTTGCTTGTAGATCAGGATAAAAAGTTGAAATCATTGTTCGCAATTCACGCAAGGTTGATGGAACGGTGGAACAAATTGCTAGCGCAGTTACTTCGAAACCTTGAACTAGCGCGGAATATCGCACCCATAGTTCATCAGATGTATCTCTTGGATCAGTCTTTACCCGCCAACTTCGAATCATTGCTTTATTTTCGAAGACGCCTAGAACTGTGTTTGTATTACCAACATCGATTGCTAGCAACATATTTACTCCATTCTCAAATCTAATCCAATATCTAGAACTGGAGCAGAATGTGTGAGCGCCCCAACAGCTAGATAATCGACACCAGTTTTTGCATAAGCATGTGCGTTATTTAAAATTAAGCCACCAGAGGCTTCAAGTTTTACTGTGCCATTAACAATCTCAACTGCTGCCCGACACTCCTCGATAGACATGTTGTCCAGCATTACAACATCCGCGCCAGCACCAACAATTTCGCGAAGTTGTTGAAGAGAATCAACTTCAACTTCTAGAGGAAGATTTGGATATTTAGCCTTAACTAATTTAAATGCTTCTGCTACTCCGCCCGCGGCAAGTACGTGATTATCTTTTATCAATGCCGCATCAGCTAAAGAGAATCGATGATTTACCCCGCCACCCATTCGAACTGCATATTTCTCAAGTTCACGTAGACCTGGAGTTGTTTTGCGGGTATCTCTAATAGCAGTAGATGTGTCTGCTACCGCATCTACCCATTGCTTTGTAAGTGTCGCGATTCCACTTAAATGTCCGAAAAGATTTAGAGCACTACGTTCAGCGAGAAGAATGTCTCGAGTCTTACCTCGCGCACTT
>WLJZ01000027.1 GCA_009701525.1 Actinomycetota bacterium | reverse complement strand
TCGAGACATCAAGCGTGTCTCGTGGTGCCAAAGATTAAGACTCGCAAGTGAACCTTGATTCTTATCAGAGGGTTCTATGGGGAGTGCTGCGGTTGCAACAACTGGCTAATTGTAACCTACTAAATTACCTTGCGACGCCACGTTGCATACTTCAAAGCAAGTGGATCGGTAATTTGCGCGTATTTGCGGCCGGTTGCACGCGTTAATAACAAATCTGCGAATTCTGGATTACGAGCAAGTATCGGGCCATGCATGTATGTGCCAAAGATATTTCCATTTACTGCGCCATCATATTTATTATCGCCATTTCCGTGGCCGGTAATTACTTTTCCAAAAGCTTGAGCAGTTGGTCCCAAGATTGTGCGGCCCATATGATTTTCAAATCCTGTTAACTCGAATCCCAGAACACTTGAGGTTGTCTTTATATCTCCAACTAACCGTTTATCACCAGGAACGCTAACTACATCTAGAAGACCAAGACCTTCTACTTCTCTGCCATTTGCAAAAAAGCTATTACCGATAATTTGGAAGCCAGCACAAACGGCAAGAATTACCGCACCGCGTTCGATTGCAAAGTGGAGAATATTTAAATTCTCGCCACGTTGAAGTGCTTCAAGGCTTAGTAATTGGGCGGCATCCTCAGCTCCTCCTAATAAGTAAATATCACCATTGGTTGGAAGATCATCGTTATAACCGACATCAATAATATTTGCGGTAATTCCGTGAAACTTTGCTCGGAATTCTAGAACTTCAGCGTTGCCCTGGTCACCGTAAGTTCCAAGTAACTCATTATGTATTCGTACGATTCTTATCTGGCTCATGAATTCACCAACTCGTGGAACGCGGTATATGCCGCCAGAACATGAACATCGTTACCAGAATCAAATTTGGAAACCGCATCACTAAAGCTTGTTGTTATCTCGGCTGCGATGCCTTGTACATGCAATCTGTAAGCAATATCGAGGGCGCGTTCACCGCATACAACAACGTGTTTTGCGGATAGCCCAGCAAAAGAAATATCCCAGAGCCAGGAGGTATCTATTCCATCTACTTCACGTGAATTAACTATCAAAATTACGTTCTCGCCTGTTACCGATTTTAGTGCTTCGTTCCAAGAGGCTGGATTCTTGGTTAATCGAATATTTGTTCTTACCCCTTTATGCACTTGATCAACGCTGCGTTCTAATGATTTCTCATCAATTGCAATTGGCTTAGCGCCGAATAACTTCCCAACAACATTTGCCATCGTGGCATTGCGAAACGCTGCACTTCCTGATTCAAAACTTTGATCTGGGTATGAATTTGTTAAACCACAGCTGCACTTGTAGTTATTTCGAAGCCACTTCAAATATTTGCCACATGATGGGCAGACGGCACCATCTTGGTGTTTGCGTCCTCCAAATGAAATCTTCTCACTTTGAGCTGCGCTATTTAGCGCAAGTGCGACAAATGGATCATCAATATCGCCAACAAATATTGTTTCGGGTGCGCCTTGTGCGCTCTTTGCCCATCTATCTGCAACTCGTTTAACTTCGTGCATGCGATGTAGTTGATCTCGAGTTAGGTTCAATAGAAGCACAGCTTTTGGTTTCGCTTCGTCGATAACGCGAGACAGATGTAATTCATCAACTTCTAAAACTGCAAATTCAGATCTGCTCATTAACGCTGCCGCAACACCGCGAGCAAGATTTGAGCCGGATGGACTAGTTGCTACAGGACCAAGTTTGGAAATTATCGAGACTAGAGCTTTGGTTGTAGATGTTTTACCGTTTGTGCCAGAGACACAAATAATTTTCTTTCCCTTAGCTAATTCAGAAATAGCTTTCGGATAAAGAGCTAATAGAACGCGTCCAGCAATAGTTTCACCAGATCTGCGCAGAATCTTTTTCGATAGGCCTGCCGCTAATTTTGCAATGAGGATTGAAAGTTTAAGTCGCACAATCGCCCCCATATTCCGTGCTATCAAAGATTAATGCGAGCCCCTGGTCGGGATCGAACCGACGATCTGCTCGTTACGAATGAGCTGCTCTACCACTGAGCCACAGAGGCGCGAGTGAATTCCTTTTTTAATCTACTCGAACAATTCCTGATGGAGTTGCTAAATGAACCGCAACAATTCCAGAATCGCCATCGTTAGCAGAAGCATCTACCCATTCAACTTCAATATCGCTGCCAATTGCTTTCTCTAAATCAGAACCAATCCATTCAGCAATTGTCTTCTCATCGCCAGCAATTTCCACCTTAACTATTTTTGAGATTGCTTTTCCATCTGTAGATGGGTGTGAAAGTGTTAACCATTGAATAAAGAATGGAAGTTGCTTATCTGTAAGTAATTCCAAAATTCCGATTTGTTTCCAAGATAGATCGTTGCCATCTGGTTTTTTGCGGTGACCTTCTACTGCTGGTCGGCCTAATCGAGTTTCGATTGGTGAAATATCATCACTTGCTAGTACCCAAGTTAACCAACCGCCACCTTCGGCAGCGCGCTTTGAAACTGCTTTACCAAAAGGAGATGAATCAGCTGCGGGGTGATCGAGCGGACAAACAACTTCAATGTAATGACCATTTTGTAATGGCAATGTGAAGTTACGAGTTCCGAATCTTGGGTGAACCCCACCATCAACAAAGGTGCTTCCTAGGCGAGAACCAAGACGTTGCACGGTATCTGCTAGTTGGTCATGTGAAGTTACATATGAGACATGGTCTAAACGCATGGGGAAATAATGCCGTATAACAAATGGTGCTAATTACCACTTTGGGCGCAAATAAGGGGGGCTGTGGGAATTTTCCCCGTTAAAAAGTAGCTATCGACCGCTGCGTCGACACATTTATTACCCCGGTTGTGGCCGGTATGGCCCTCACCTTTTAGGGTCACAAGGTTCGCCCGCTGAAATGATTTAACAAGAGACTTTGCCCATTTGTACGGGGTAGCTGGATCTCCAGTAACTCCGATAATTAAAAGTGGCGGCGTATCTATATTAGTTAACGAAAGATTTGGAAGTTGTGGTTTTGCTCTCCAGTATTTACATGGGAGTCCAGCGAAACCTAAATACGGACCGAACACGGGTGATATCTCTTTGAAAACTTTCTGATCATTCGCCATATCTTTAATTGTTCGTTCCTCTGGCCAATCTAAACATGTGACCATTATTGAAATATCATTTTGATTGCTATAAAAATTTCCAGATGAGTCTCGGTTATTGTAATCATCTGCCAATTGAAAGAGCTTCGTGGGATTATCTCTAGTTATTGCTTGAGAAAGCGCCTCATTTAATTCATGCCAACCAGTCTGCGAATCATAAAGAGATTGTGCAAGAGCTGTAACAACTAGAGACTCTGAGAGAATTCTTCCGGACTTACTTTTCAATGGATTTGTCTGGGATGTTGAGATTAAATTTAAAATATTTTCTAGCGAGACATTCTTATTCTTACTTAAATATTTACGAAGAGCTAAATCAAAGCCAATCGCTTGGGCAATTTCCTGATCACGAAGTGAAATTTCAGGGGCAACTGCACCATCTAAAACAAATTTACCCACTGAGTTTGGAAAGAGCGCTGCATAAAGCGTTCCGAGATAAGTTCCATAGCTCTTCCCTAAGTAATTTAATTTCGCCTCCCCCATTGCGCGGCGCAAAACTTCCATATCTTTGGCTGCTTCTAACGTGCTGTAGTGACCTAACTTGTTTCCGGCTGCTTTAGCGCATTTCTCTGCGAAATTCTTAGATATTTCCACCAAATTTGCTACTTCTACCGAGTCTGCACTCGATGCGGATGCATCAAGAAATTCATCTTCTTCCTTATTCGAAAGACAACGAATCGGCTCTGAACTACTTATGCCTCGAGGATCAAAACCGACAATGTCATAACGTTGATAAATTTCAGGAGAAACAATTGATTCGGCGCTATATGCGTAATCAGTAGCAGAACCTCCAGGCCCACCAGGATTAACAAATAATGAACCTATTCGCATTTTTTCATCATCCGCACGATGTCGGAGCGCTTTAAGTTTAAAACTTTGATTATCTATCTTTGAATAGTCAACTGGAACTTGGAATGTTGCACATTCATAACCACCGTAACAATCTTTCCAGTCCACTTTCTGAGAATAGTATTTCTCGAGTGTCCAGCTTTTATCTTTACTTATTTGGACTATTCCAAGTAGTGAAACTGCAACTACTAAAACAGCGGCAAACCAATATTTATATCTTGATATCACTTCAAAGAGACCATTAAAGCTTCAATTGTTAGAAGCGGGGCCGCATTGTGTGTCAGATTCGTTCGCGCACTCATTATTGCTTCGAGTTTTCTAAGAGTTGCTTGTGGTGTTGAATTATTTGCAATTTGAGTTATTTCATTCAGGAGATCGGTGTTAATTAGTGAATCCATAGAATTGGACTGCACTAACAAGATGTCACGAAAGAGAGTTGCGATATCTAAAAGTGCGCGATCTAAATAATCGCGCACCATTCTTGTAGTTCTAGATTTCTGTTCTTTCTCTAATTCTTTAACAATCTTGGCGCCGCCTTGAGTTAATTTAGAACCTTGCTGTCCCCAGGCCTCTTTCAGCGCAGACATTTCTGCGCCATCTCTGCGTTCGGCCTCTTCTTCTGCTTCGGCCTTTGCGGCTTCAACTAAAACTTGCGCAGCTTTGAATGCAGATGAAACATCGGTTATTAAAAGTGAAATTTTAAGTATTGCCTCGCGCCGAGATCTTGCTTCATTGCTATTAGCTAGGTGGCGAGCGCGTCCAATATGTCCTTGTGAAGCACGCGCAGCAAAATTTGCCATTGCTGGTGTTATTGATTCTGCCTCTAGAAGTGCAGCAACAGCAGCCGTTGATGGAGTTCGCAGCACCAAACTTCTAGTTCTGGATCTAATTGTTGGGAGAACATCTGTTGCACTTGGAGCGCAGAGAAGCCAGACCGTTCTAACTCCTGGTTCCTCGATCGCTTTCAATAAAGCATTTGCTGCAGATTCGGTTAAACGATCTGCATCTTCAATAACTACTACTCGATAATTTCCAACAGATGGGCTCCATGATGCTCGTGTAATCAATTCGCGAACTTCATCAATCTTTATCGAAAGACCTTCGGTCTTAACAAGTTCAACATCTGCATGAACACCCTTGATTGCAGTTTTACAGTCGGTGCAGTTATTGCAGCCACCTTTCTGACAGACAAGTGCGGCGGCAAAAGCGAGTGCAGCATTGCTTCGTCCTGAACCTGGAGGCCCCGTGAATAACCAAGCATGGGTCATTTCTTGGGATTCACTTGCAGCATCCTTGGAAGCAGTGACTGCCTCTTTCAAAATTGAGGTTACATGTCCTTGGTCTATCAAGAGTTCAAAAACTGAGTTTGCGTTCACTGTCTTCTGAAACGTTTCTTCTCATTTTGGTTCTGCGAAAGTAGTGGCATCTGCATAACTCGCTCCACGATTTGCTGGTGAATTACCGTTTTATCTTGGGTCGCATCGACTACAAAATAACGCTCTGGATCTGTGTTCGCAATATTTAAAAATTCTTGGCGGATGCGTTCGTGGAAAGCTAGAGGTTCAGCCTCTAAACGATCGAGTGATTTAAGTCTTGATAACCCAACTTCGGCAGGGATATCCATAACAACAGTGAGCGTTGGTGTCAGATTCTCTGTAGCCCAACGAGAAATTCTCGCGACTTCTGAAGGTTGTAGAACTCGACCCGCGCCCTGATATGCAACAGATGAATCTAAGTAGCGATCGGTAATTACAACTTCACCTGCTTCTAGCGCTGGTCTAATTAATGAGTAGACATGGTGTGCCCGATCAGCGGCATACATTAAAGCTTCTGCGCGCGGTGAAATACTGCCAGTCTGGTTGTCAAGAAGAATCTCACGAAGTTTCTTGCCTAGTGGAGTTCCACCTGGCTCCCTACTTAATAAAACTTTCTCACCTTTTTCTTCTAAGAAAGTTTTTAGTAATTCAGTCTGAGTTGATTTTCCAGATCCTTCGCCACCTTCAAACGAGATAAATATCCCGGTATGGGTTGCCCCGGTTATTCCACCTAACTCTCCGCGTGATGCAGCGAGAATATCTGACCACAGTGAAACATTTGGTCGATCTCGCATTGTTCGGTAAGAAATTGTTCCCACAATTACGCCAATTATTCCGGCAGCAAACATCGTAAATGCAGCTCCGTTATATGTGACTTCGAAATTCTCAAACTTAAATGTATGTCTACCAATTGCTGCTGCTATGACTGGTGCGATCGCCAGAACTAGAACTAGTGAAATTCGAATCAATGATTGGACGAAGGCGAAAGTGCGACCACGTACTTCATCTGCTACTTCTAAGCCAAGCATTGTGAATCCACTTACCCATGAGACGCCGGCAAAGGCTCCCAAAATAATTGTTATAAAAATCGCTAAAACTAAGTTGGTAATTAGAGCTAACAAAATAAGGAAGAAAGAAGAGATTGTTAACGCGGCGCCGAAAATTCGCCGCCTCGAGAATTGCGCAAAGACCTTTGGTCCAAGTGAAATTCCAAGAGCTAAGCCAGTAAATACGGCGCCAAAGAGAATTCCGTATGCGGCGTCGCCAGCATTTAGATCGCCAACAAATGTTCGAGCAAGTCCAATAACAGCGCCTGCTGCAAAGAATGCGCCGAGCATTCCAAAAATTAGGCCTTTGATTACTTTAGAACCACTAACAAACTTAAAGCCTTCAAAGAGAGCTTTTCCAATGTTTTCATTAACGGCTGCGCCGCTTGCAGAACCTTTGGGAATTTCACGTAATTGATAAACAATCCAAGCAGTATAAAGAAATGAAATCGCATCAATATAGAGCGCAAGATCTGCGGTTGATGAATACTCTGCAGGCAAAAATTTTGAGATAGCAGTTGAAACTAGAGCTAATAGCGAGAAAACAATCGCAGCTATTGGCGCGGTTCCATAAGCCGCAAGAAGAGAAACTTGATTTGCGCTCTCTAATTTATTCTTGGGCACCATATTTGGAACTGTTGCTTCTTTGGCTGGCGACCAGAAAAGCGTAAAACATTCGACTAATATCGTTGCGGTGTAGAGCCAGAAATAGTTACCAACAATTGGGATAGATAAATAGAGTCCAAATCTAAAGATGTCACAGAAAACCATTAACCTTCTGCGATCAAAACGATCAGCAATTACTCCTGCTATTGGACCAAGAATTACTGCGGGAAGAAGGCGAACAATAAATACGCCTGCAATTGCAAAGTTTGCTTTTGAATAATCACCATTTGAAAGTTCTTGGGCCATTGCTGTTGTTGCGAGTAAGCCCAGCCAATCACCAAACGAAGAGAAGGCCATTGAATTCCAAAGTTTTCTAAAAGCTGGAATTGCTAAAACACTTCTGCTCTCTGGCCCTGTCGAGGCTGCGGGATATGGAAGTGGATTCGGCATGGGTTAAGCCTACTTATGCCGAAGGCGTTACGGCTTTGCCCTTACCTGAGGCCGCCTTTTTCTTCGTTTTCGCCTTGCCTGTGGCTTTAACTGTGTTCTTTGTCAGTGAAGGTGCGCTCTTTTTTGCACGTTTGCTGCTCTTCTTTACGCGACTAGCACCACCATTTTCGACTTCCCATGCACGTCGTCCAGCAAGCAATTCCAAGCCACGTTCTAGCGTTAAGAATTCAACAGTATCTCCGCGACGAAGAGTCGCATTTGTTTCGCCATCGGTTATATAAATTCCGAATCTTCCATCTTTAACTAATACCGGCTTGGAACTCGCAGGATCAATACCTAAATCTTTTAGTGGTGGTTTAGCTACGCCGCGGCGGCGGACTTTAGGTTGCTTATAAAGTTCAATCGCTTCATCCAAGGTAATAGAAAATAACTGATCTTCTGAAGTCAAAGTTCGTGAATCTGTTCCGTGCGTCATGTATGGGCCGTAGCGCCCGTTTTGAACTGTGATTGCAACATCATCATAATTTCCAAGTGTTCTTGGAAGTGACATCAATTTAAGTGCATCATCAATTGTGATTGTATCTAGGGTCATTGTTGAAAGAAGTGATGCTGTTTTAGGTTTAGGTGCATCCTTCTTTTTGCGTGGCTTCTTTAACTCGCCAGTTTTCTTATCTACAACCATTTCTGGCTCTGGAAATACTTCAGTTATATAAGGTCCGAATCTTCCAGACTTTGCAATCAATGGCAGATTGGTCTCTGGATGAATTCCGAGTTCACGTTCGCCAGATGGTTGTGCTAATAACTCAATTGCAACTTGAAGTGTTAGCTCATCTGGCGCCATTGTTTCAGGAATGTTTGCAAACTTACGATCATCGCCAACTCCCTTTTGAATATAAGCACCATAGCGACCGACACGGATCTCAATGTCCTCACCCATTTTCATGGTGTTGATTTGTTGAGCATCAATTGCTCCAAGGTCGGCTGCTAGTGCTTCTAGGCCAGGATTTCCATCAGTTCCGAAGAAGAACTTGGTGAGCCAAGAAACTCGATCTTCTTCGCCATTTGCGATGCGATCTAGATCTTCTTCCATTGAAGCCGTGAACTCGTAATCAACTAATTTTCCAAAGTGTTGCTCTAGGAGTCCGGTAACTGAAAAGGCAAGGAAGGTTGGAACAAGTGCGCGCCCGCGTTTAGAAACATATCCGCGATCTTGAATCGTGCTCATGATTGATGCAAATGTTGATGGTCGACCAATTCCGAGTTCTTCTAACTTCTTAACTAAAGTTGGTTCGGTATATCTAGCTGGCGGTTTAGTTTCGTGGCCTTCGCAGATGTAATTCGATACTTTGATTGAATCTCCAGCAGCCATTGCTGGCAATCTCTTATCGCTCTCTGCGCTCTCTTCATCACCAGTTTTATCTTCAACAATCTCTTCATAAGCAGCTAGGAATCCAGGAAAAGTGATTACCGAACCATTTGCACGAAAGATTGCTGCGCCCCCAGTTTTTGTCTCAACATCAAAGTCAACGCGCATCTGCATTTTCTTGGCATCACACATTTGTGAAGCGATTGTGCGTTTCCAAATTAGATCATAAAGTGAAAATTCATCACGAGATAATTCAGGTGCTAGTTCACCTGGTGTTCTAAATGTTTCACCTGCTGGTCGGATTGCTTCGTGTGCCTCCTGGGCGTTCTTTGATTTACCTTCATAAACACGTTGTGTTGCTGGAATATATTCGGCGCCATAAAGTGATTTGGCAGATGCCCGCGCAGATTCAATTGCTGCAGCAGAAAGTGTTACAGAATCGGTACGCATATAAGTTATATATCCATTTTCATATAACCGTT
>WLJZ01000026.1 GCA_009701525.1 Actinomycetota bacterium | reverse complement strand
GATCTTAATCTGCGCGAAAAGATAGCAATCGCACCAGTGATTCTCCTTCTAGTACTTCTTGGTTTCTATCCAAAACCAGTACTAAACGTTATTAACACAACAACCCAGACTGTTATGACTCATGCCGAGGTAAGCGATCCAGTTGCGAAGGTGACCAAATAATGTTGACCGCACCTAAATTAGATTACGCACTACTTGCGCCAATCCTGATTATCTTGGGCGCTGCACTTCTTGGAGTATTGGTTGAAGCTTTTATTAAACAGGTTTGGCGCGCAAAGCTGCAATTAGTTATTGCACTTGGTGCAATTGTTATCGCTTTTGAACAACTCTTCCGAGTAAGAAATCAGACCTCATCGATTGCCGCTGTTACCTCGGTCTCTATCGATGGCGCCGGAATATTTCTGCAAGGCGCAATCTTGGTCTTCGCATTTTTAGGAATCTTGATCATTGCCGACCAGGACAACTTTGTACCCCAAGCATCAGCGCTCCCGGGCTCGAATGAAGAAGCAATTGCGTTGCAATCTGGAAAGCAGCAGACCGAAGTATTCCCATTAACACTCTTTGCAGTATCAGGAATGATGCTCTTCCCAATAGCTACCGATTTCATTACCTTATTTGTTGCGCTAGAAGTTTTATCTCTGCCACTTTATTTAATGGCCGGTCTTTCTCGCCGTCGCAGATTGCTCTCACAAGAAGCTGCACTTAAATACTTCTTGCTCGGTGCTTATTCATCAGCCTTCTTCTTATTCGGCGCCGCTCTACTTTATGGCTACTCTGGAAACCTTTCATTAAACGGCCTTACTGACGCAATTCGCGGTTCAGGTGGAAACGATGTTTTCCTACTTCTAGGAATTGCCTTCTTATCAGTTGGCTTACTCTTTAAGGTTGGGGCTGTTCCATTCCACTCTTGGACACCTGATGTTTATCAAGGTGCTCCAACCCCAATTACTGGCTTTATGGCTGCTGCCACAAAGGCTGCAGCGTTCGGTGCAACCCTTCGTATCTTTTATATTGGCTTAGATGCTGCGCAATTAAGTTGGAAACCAATTATTTCAACCATTGCAGTTATCACCATGATTGTTGGATCAGTAGCTGCTATTTCACAACGTGACATGAAGCGGATGTTGGCATTCTCTTCAATTGCACATGCTGGCTTTATTTTGACTGCAGTTGTTTCACTTAATAAGAATGCGCTAAGCGCAACCCTCTTTTACTTGGCTGCCTATGGCGTAGCAACAATCGGAGCATTTGGAATTGTTACTTTAGTAAGAGATTCAGCTGGTGAAGTTAGCGATGTTAATCGCTGGGTAGGACTTGGAAAGAAATCGCCTCTCGTCGCCTCTGTTTATTCACTCTTCCTACTTAGCTTTGCAGGCATTCCACTGACAAGTGGCTTCGTTGGAAAATTCACAATCTTCTCGGCTGCTTATGAATCAGGCAATATCTATCTCGTCGTAGCTGGTGTACTTTCAAGTGCAATTGCAGTCTTTTTCTACCTTCGAATCATCTTGATGCTCTTCTTTGCAGATGCAACCAATGATTCAGTATCTGTGATTATTCCTTCTCTACTTACTCGAATCTCAATCACAATTAGCGCTCTCGTAACGATTATTCTTGGCCTCGCGCCATCTCTACTTCTCGACGTCGCACAAAACTTCGCATACTTCTTACGCTAATGTCGCAAATCGGTATTCCAGATATTGATTCAAAGCTAGAACAAGATCTTCTAGCTTCAATGATCGAGGTTGAAGCCTTTCTGCGAAATGCAATCGAAGGAAAGTACCCACTTGTCATCGAAACTTCTCGCCACTTAGTTGATGCGGGCGGAAAGCGTCTACGTCCACTTCTGACTCTTATCGCCTCACATTTTGGCGATCCAAAGGCGGATGGCATCATCGAAGCAGCTGTTGTCTGCGAATTAACTCACCTTGGAACTTTGTACCACGATGATGTTATGGATGAAGCACCACTTCGCAGAGGTGTCGAAAGTGCAAATAATCGCTGGAATAACACAGTTGCAATCCTTACCGGTGATTATTTATTCGCAAAGACATCTCAACTACTTGCAGACCTTGGTCCAGAAGCAGTGCGTTTGCAGGCTCTGACTTTTGAGCGTTTAGTAATCGGACAGATAACTGAAACTCAAGGTTCTAGTACTGGTAAAACTCAACTTGAACATTATTTAAGTGTTGTTGCAGATAAGACTGCCTCCTTGATTTCGGCTAGTGCACGTTACGGTGCAATGATTTCTGGCGCTGATGAAAAAATTATGGATGCTCTAACAAAATTTGGAGAAGAGATCGGCACAGTCTTCCAATTAGCAGATGACATAATTGATATTGCAAGTGATTCAAAGGAATCTGGAAAGACGCCAGGCACTGATCTGCGCGAGGGCGTACCGACGCTTGTAACTTTATTTATCTTGGAATCAAATGATCCAGCTGATGCCGAACTAAAAGCACTTTTATCTGCGCCAATTACTGATGAAACGGTAGTTGCTGAAACAATTTTGAAGCTTAGAAGCCATAGCGCGCTAACTAAGTCTCGCGAGCTTGTTGCTAAATATGGCGAATCTGCTCAGAAGCATTTATCAGTTCTACCTGATGGTCCAGCGAAGAGCGCTTTAGTCGGGCTGAGCCAAGCTGTTATTTCGCGGACTTCCTGACTTTATTAAGTCATATCCAAGAACAATCAGAGCTGTCCAGATAAATACAAAGCCCAACCATCTTGCGCTAGGCATCGGTTCATGTCGCAGGAATACCGCCAACATAAATTGAATAGTTGGAGTTAAGTATTGCAATAGACCAATAGTTGTAAATGGGATTCTAAGTGTTGCACCATTGAACAAGAGCAGTGGAATTGCTGTTACTAATCCCGCCCCAATAAGTAGCGCAGTTAAGCCAACTCCATGACCAAACTGGCCTTCACCGCGTTCTCCTATCCAAATTAGATAGCTGCCGTAAAAGACCGATGAAATAAGCGTCTCGATAGCAAGCCCTTGTAATGAACCTAAGTTTATTTTCTTCTTTACAAAGCTATATGAACTCCATGAGAATGCTAGTGCAAATGAGATCCATGGTGGTCTGCCGTAATCAATAGTCAGAATAATTACACCAATTGTCGCGACAATAAATGAAACCCATTGAATCTTTCGCATCTCTTCACCAAATGCCAAAATTCCCATCAATACAAGGAGAATTGGTTGCATGTAATAACCGAGCGAGGCCTCAACAATTTGTTCATGGTTAACTGCCCAGATATAAGTTATCCAGTTAACTGAAATTAAAGCTGCAGCAAGAGTGAAGCGCCAGAAAATACCAGGCGACATCATTAGCGCAAAGGTAGATCTAAGTTGGTGGGCGATGGCTAGTGCGATTACACAGAATACGAGTGACCAGACCGCGCGATGTGAAACCATTTCCAGTGGGGTAGCAGGTTTCAAAAGTGGCCAGTAAAGCGGAAAAAGTCCCCAGAGTGTGTAAGAGCTAAACCCGTAGATTAAACCTAAACGATATTTACTCATTAATTAACGATAATTCGTAAACTGAACAGCAAAGTCAAGGCTCTGCGCCTTAACAAGGGCCATAGTGTCCTGCAAGTCATCGCGAGACTTACTTGTGACTCGAAGAGTTTCGCCTTGGATCTGAGTCTTAACAGATTTAGGACCTTCATCACGAATTATTTTCGCTAATTTCTTGGCATTCTCAGTTGAGATTCCCTCTTTTAAAGTGCAGCTGATCTTATAAATTTTTCCACTTAATTCGGGTTCTGTTGAATCAAGATGTTTTAGTGATACTTGGCGCTTAATTAACTTATCTTTGAAGACTTCAAGAACAGCCTTAGCCTTCTCTTCAGATTGTGCTTCAATTAAAATCTTTTCGCCAGATTTTTCAATCTTGCTATCAGTGTTCTTAAAATCAAATCGTGTGGCTATTTCGCGGTCAGCTTGATTGAAAGCGTTATCGACTTCCATATGATCAACTTCAGAGACAATATCGAAACTTGAATCAGCCACTTTTACGACCCCTTTATCAATTATCTATTTTTACATATTCTAATGAGCGCAATTGTAGGGTAAATTATGCGCATGATTCGGAGCTCTCGTAAATTGCCGAGCCTCCCATATTTTTGGTCCTTGATTGACTGGACACTTCCTTCAATAAATCCTTATAAGGGCAAGTTAAAGCGGGCCCAGAGCATCCAAGATCTAGCTCTAATCGCCAAGAAACGAACCCCTAAAGTCGTATTTGATTATGTTGAAGGCGGCGCAGTTGATGAGATCGCCTATTCGCGTACCCGTGATGCGTTTTCTAGAATCGAATTTAATTCACGAGTTCTCCGGGATGTTTCAAAGATTGATACCAGTGAAAAGATCCTTGGCAAAAGCGTAGACATTCCAATCTGCTTCGCCCCAACCGGATATACCCGTTTAATGCATCATGTCGGTGAACCAGCTGTAGCAAACGTCGCGGCTTCAAAGAATTTGATTTATGCCCTATCAACCATGGGCACAACATCGCCAGCAGAACTGGCTGCTGCAGTTCCAAATTCACGTAGATGGTTTCAGTTATACATAATGAAGAACCGCAGCGATAGTTTGGCGGTAATTAAACAAGCTCGAGATAGCGGATTTGAAACCTTAGTCTTAACAGTTGATACCCCAGTAGCCGGCCTGCGTTATCGAGATAATCGAAATGGCTTAACAGTTCCACCAAAGATAAGAATCAATACAGTTTTTGCAATAGCTCGCAAACCTATCTGGTGGTTAAATCTATTTACTACCGGCAAATTAGAATTTGCAGCCTTTAGAGGATGGGATAAACCTTTATCTCAATTAGCAGGACTTATCTTCGATCCTGCCACCACACTAAAAGATATAACTTGGCTTCGTTCTGTTTGGAAAGGCCCGATAGTTGTAAAGGGGATTCAAAGTGTTGAGGATGCAAAAGCAGTAGCAAAATTAGGCGTTCAGGGAATTATTCTTTCCAATCATGGTGGGCGTCAATTTGATCGCGGACCGATTCCTCTTGAAATCTTGCCTGAAGTGGTCAAAGCTGTTGGAAACAAAGTTGAAATTTATATCGATGGTGGCGTGATGTCAGGCCTTGATGCACTTGGGGCTATTGCACTTGGCGCTAATGCGGTATTCATTGGTCGGGCTTATCTATATGGTGCAATGGCAAATGGTGAAGCCGGCGTTGATCAAGTGATTGAAATTATGCGTCGCGAATTCGAAAATGGAATGGCACTTACTGGTGCAACAAATATTTCAGAAGTAAGAAAAAATGGCGCACGAATTCGGAGCAAATAGATGAGCAAGATTGCAATTGTTACTGGGGGAGCCAAAGGCATCGGCTTTGGAAGCACCAAGCGACTTTTAGAAGATGGCGCCACTGTTGTTATGTTTGATCTAGATGAGGCTGGTTTAGAACAGGCTAAGAAAGATTTAGCCAGTTATGGCGATCGTATTTCAGGAGTCAAAGTTGATATCTCTTCAGATTCCCAAGTAAAAGCAGCAATTGAAAGTGTTGGCAAGAAGTATGGTCAGATTGATTACGTTGTTAACTGCGCAGGAATTCAAACCTACGGCACAGCAGTTGAAACTAGTGAAGAGACTTGGGATAAGACCTTCGATGTAAATGTAAAGTCAATGTATTTAACGGCCAAATATGCGATTCCTTTTATGCGAATTGCTAAAGGTGGTTCAATTGTAAATATCTCTTCAGTGCAATCACTTGCTAACCAAAAAGGTGTTGTCGCTTATGCGGCTTCAAAAGGTGCAATTAATTCGTTAACCAGAGCTATTGCAATCGATCACGCAGCAGAACAAATTCGCTGCAATGCAATCTTGCCAGCTTCCGTTGATACTCCAATGCTTCGTGCATCTGCTCGCGCATTTAGTAGTACACGTAGCGAAGAAGATATTTTAAAAGAGTGGGGAAGTTCGCACCCAATAGGTCGAATGGCAAGCATTCATGACATTGGCGAACTTGTTGGTTTCTTGTGTTCAGATAAGGCTTCCTTTATTACTGGAAGCTCTTATGTAATAGATGGTGGACTAATGACTCAAGTTCCTGTCATCTTGCCCGAATAACCTCGATTTCAAAGCTCGGCTTTAATGAGGTAATCTACGCAAGCCGTAAAAAACCCTGGCGGGTTGCCCGAGCGGCCAATGGGAGGGGACTGTAAATCCCCCGGCTCTGCCTTCGAAGGTTCAAATCCTTCACCCGCCACCAGAAAGATTGAAGAGTTAAACCAACCGCAATTTTGGTTACATTTCGTTATTTTTGAGGCTAAAACGTCACATGATTGTTATGACATATGCTTGACGAGCGTCATAAAAGAACAAGAGAATAACCCCTTAAACCAAATCCCTGGTTTAGCGAAAGGGAGAATTATGTTAATCAAGACGCGCAACATGCCTGGAGTAGAAGGCATGGATCATGTTGGAATAACAATTCCCAATCTGGATGACGCTGTAGCTTTTTATTGCACGCTTCTAAATGCTAAAGAAATATTTCGACTTGGACCCTTTGACGCTCGTGAATTTCCAGAGGTAGATGGAAAGGATTGGTCGCTTGCACATGTAAACGTTGCAGATGGCAGATTCACACTCGCAATGCTTGAGTATGGAAATGGAAGTCGCCTGGAACTTTTCCAATATGACCGACCAGAAGATCGGCGCAGTACACCACCAAGAAATTCAGATTTAGGTGGACACCACATTGCATTTAAAGTTTCTAGTCTAGATAAAGTTCTCGAACTTCGCAGCGAATATGGCTTAACTTTTATGGCAGGCCCAATTGAAATAACCGAAGGCCCTGCTGCTGGTCAGAGAATTATTTATGTACTAGATCCTTGGGATAATCAACTTGAACTTGTTGAATATGAACGGACTGCGAAATAGTGTCCCTAAATACCATTACCACTGGCGTCGAGATGCGCCAAATAAGTAAGCGCTTTGACGCGGTTCAAGCACTTGCGAATGTAAATTTGGAATTACATCCTGGCGAAGTTCATACAATCGCTGGTGAAAACGGTTCTGGTAAATCAACTCTCCTTAAAATTCTTGGTGGAGTTATTAGGCCTGATGATGGGCATATATTTGTCGGCGGAGATGAGAAAGAATTCAACTCAGTTCGAGATGCAATGAAGTATGGCGTCACAATGGTGAGCCAGGAATTGAGTTTGGTTCCACACCTTGGGATTGCGGAAAATGTCTTCATTGGCCACAACCAAAGCAAGAATAAGTTTGGAATCGACTGGAAAGATACTGATCGCAGAGCGCTTGAAATTCTAAAGCGATTGAATATCTCGGTTGATCCACGCCGTGAAGTTTCTAGTCTTCCTCAGCATGAACAACAACTCGTAGAAATTGCACGTGCTCTTTCTTTTGACACTCGAGTTTTGCTTCTCGACGAACCAACTTCGTCACTTGCCCCAAATGAAGTCGGAGCACTTTTCAAAGTAGTAAGGCAACTTAGGGAAGATGGCGTTTCAGTAGTACTTATTACGCACCGCATGTCAGAGATGCTTGAGATTAGTGACCGCTTCACAGTTCTTCGCGATGGAAAATTTATTGATTCCAGTGACAGAGCTGGCGTAAATGAGAATTGGTTGATCGATCGAATGGTTTTGAATAAGCCAAAAGAGTCTGCTCGCCGCAACTTCCAATCATCTGGTCGCAAGACAGTACTTGAAGTTAAAGGTTTAACAGACCGCGCCGGTGCTTATTCAGATATTTCTTTTGAAGTCCGCGAAGGTGAAATAGTCGGACTTGCTGGACTTGCAGGGGCTGGGCGCACTGAACTTGTCGAGACACTTGCCGGGGTCCGCCAGCGAAGCGCGGGAAAAGTTTTTGTAAACGGTAAAGAAGTGGGAACAAATTCAAGAACTGCTTTGAAATCTGGAATTGCACTTGTGCCAGATGATCGCCGTGAAAAATCAACAATTCATGAGATGTCCGTCCGCGACAATTTGATGTTGTCTCAACATAAGTTTGAAATAACTCATCGTTCGAAAAAGGCCGAAGAGAAGGTAATTAAGAACTGGGTTGAAAAATTCAGCATTAAGACATCTGGGCCAGATGCTTTGATAAAAAGCTTGTCTGGTGGAAACCAGCAGAAAGTTGTTATCGCTCGCTGCCTACAAACTAATCCAAAGATTCTTATTCTTGATGAGGCGACTAGAGGAGTTGACCTAGGGGCCAAGGCGGAGATTTATGAAATCTTGCGCAATCTGGCAGATGAAGGGCTAAGTATTCTCGTAGTTTCATCGGAAATTGGTGAAATCTTCGAGATTTCAGATCGAATACTTGTAATGCATGCTGGAGAACTTTCAGCAAACCTTGACCGAAGCAAGACAAATGAAGCCGAAGTAGTGGCTGCAGCGACAGGAGTTAAATAAATGAAGTTTAGATTGCCAAGCCTCAGCACAATGCCTGCTTGGATGGGCGTTCTAGTGCTTGAAGTTATCTTGCTTATCGTCATGGCGATTACTCAACCTGTCTTCTTCTCTGGTTCAAACCTTTCTAACATCATCCGCTCATCCGCAATTCCAATCGTTCTTGGAATTGGAATGACTTACACAATTCTCACCGCCGGCATTGACCTTAGCGTGGGCAGCGTTCTCGCCTTCTCAGGAATTTTGCTTTCAGGAATGATCGAATTAATGCCTAGATATGTTGCAGTGGTTGTAACTATCGGACTGGTAACTTTGATCGTTGGTGGAATTAACGGAACCTTAATTGGTAGGTTGGGATTGAACAGCTTCGTTGTAACCCTTGGAACCCTGGGAATATTCCGTGGTATTTCATATCTAGTAACAAATGGAACAACTCGTAGCATCGATACTGGACCACTAATAAATAAAATTGGCGATGGAAACGTGGGTCCGGTTCCAGGCCCGATGATTGTCGTCATTATTCTTGCTGGTATTTCAATTTATGTTCTACGATCAACTTATTTTGGCCGTGATGTTTATGCGGTTGGCGGAAATGAATTCGCAGCTAAATTGGCAGGTATTTATACCAGTCGAGTAAAGATGAATGTTTATGTAATCTCAGCATTCTGCGCTGGAATCGCAGGAATCATGCAAGTTGGCCGACTAAGTTCTGCTGCACCAACAGCTGGTGCGGGACTTGAACTTACTGTTGTGGCAGGAGTTCTACTTGGTGGAACTCGCCTTAGCGGTGGCGTAGGAAGTATCTGGGGGACAGTTATCGGTCTCCTCTTTCTGCAAACCGTATCGAATTCCCTGACAATTCAGGGGGTCTCCTCATACTGGCAACAAGTTGTTACCGGTGTTCTATTAGGAGCTGCAGTTCTGTTTGACCGAATCCGTCTTGAGTTATCAGGTCGGGCAAAATCTAAGGAGAAAAAGTAATGAAGTTAAAGAATCGAAAGGTACTGTTTCTGCCTTTGATGGCAGCTGCAGCGCT
>WLJZ01000025.1 GCA_009701525.1 Actinomycetota bacterium | reverse complement strand
GTCTTTGCTACACGTTCAAACCAGGAATTTAATTCTTCGCCATCAAAGACGTTATCTAGGCTCATCATTTTCATGATGTGATCTGATTGTTGGAAATGGGTAGCAAATCCCCCGCCAACTAAATCACTTGGTGAATCCGGTAATTTAAATTCGGGATGCGAAGTTTCAAGCTTCTTTAATTCAATAAGTAGCGCATCAAATTCACCATCAGTGATGCTTGGTTTGTCCTGAACATAATACTTAAATTGGTGTTCGCGAATCTGTTCGCATAAATCAACGATGCGATGGCGAATTTCTTGGCTCACGGCTAAAACCTATTCGGTATGTGCGACAGTGGCAGAACCGACAACCCGATCGCCATCGTAGATAACTAGACCTTGCCCAGCAGCCAGACCAAAGAGCGGCTCATCTAAATCAACTTTTATCTCGCTGCCGTTCTGCACATATGTACATGCCAGTGGTGAACCATGAGCACGAACTTGGGCAAAGCCGCGAAGTTGAGTATTTGCCGTTGGAGTCGGGCCGCACCAGATTGGGCGATCTCCAACAATTTTTGTAACAGCCAATGCTTCATGACTTCCAACGACAACGGTATTTGTCTTTGGTTCAATTTTTAAAACATATCTTGGTTCCCCGCCAGCAGCCGGGATTGTTATTCCAAGACCACGTCGTTGCCCGATTGTGTAGGTGTATGCGCCTTTGTGTTCGCCTAATTTCTTACCAGCTTCATCAACTATCGGACCAACATCACTTCCCAATCGATCGCGAAGCCATCCAGCGTTATCTCCTGAAGGTACAAAACAAATATCGTGGCTGTCAGGTTTATTGGCGACATATAAGCCGCGACGTTTTGCCTCAACTCGAACCTGATCTTTTACAGTATCGCCAAGTGGGAAATGTGCGCCAGCAAGTTGTTCAGTATTTAAAACTGCAAGAACATAAGACTGATCTTTCCCGGGATCAACTGCGCGATGCATTACGCGGCCAAGTGGGGTTTCCTGCATTTGGGCATAGTGCCCAGTAATTACGCCATCAAAGCCCAGCCCTTTTGCGCGATCTAAAACCGCAGCAAATTTAATTTTTTCATTACAACGAAGACATGGGTTTGGAGTTCGACCATCTGCATATTCGGATAAGAAATTTTCGACAACACCATCATGAAACTCTTCTGCCATATCCCAGATATAGAAAGGAATTCCAATTACATCGGCAGCTCGTCTGGCATCGTGCGAATCTTCAATTGTGCAACATCCGCGGGCACCAGAGCGATATTTTTGTGGATTGCTAGAAAGCGCTAAGTGAACACCGATTACTTCATGTCCCGCTTCAACTGCGCGCGCAGCGGCAACTGCAGAATCAACGCCGCCACTCATTGCCGCAATTAACTTCATTACTTCAACTCGCTAACAACAAAAGCATTTCGAGCTCTTTCAACAACGCTCGGCATAATGTTAAGAACTTGATCTATCTCTGCCTTGGTATTTGTTGTGCCAATTGAGATACGAAGTGAAGCATCTGCATCACTTTCGCTAAGTCCCAACGCTACTAATACATGGCTTGGTCTTGGAACTCCTGCGCTACAAGCAGAACCAGCTGATGCGCTAATGCCTTCGGAATCTAATAATAAAAGCAAGGCGTCACTTTCAGTTCCAGGAAAAGTTGCATTAACAATTCCAGGAAGCGCTGGATCAATTGCAGAGTTGATTGATACATCTGGCACTGCTTTTTTAAGACCCGCAATAAAATAATCGCGAAGTTCGCGCACTCTCGCAAAATTATCTTCGCGATTGGAAATTGTGAATTCACTTGCGGCGGCAAATGCCACGATTGCTGGTGCGTTAAGTGTCCCACTTCGAATTTCACGCTCTTGACCGCCACCGTGGAGAATCGGAGTTAGATCTAAACCTCGTCTTAAAATCAGAGCGGCGATACCAAGTGGTCCCCCAACTTTGTGGGCGCTAATCGTCGCGGCAGTTACCCCTAATTTTTGAAAATCGAATTCAACTTTGCCAAAGCTTTGAACTGCATCTGTGTGAACAGGAATATCCCCAGCGATTTTTACAACTTCTGCTATGGGCTGAATTGAGCCAAGTTCATTATTTGAATGCATGATGCTAATTACTGCTATCTCTTTACCTCTCGTGGCAATGATATTTTCTAGAAAATCTAAATCGATGATTCCTGCTTTTGTGATTGGCACTAATACTTGCTCTGCGCCTTCATGTTCAACAAGCCATTCAACTGGATCCAAGATTGCGTGATGTTCGAAAGCCGAAGTAACAATTACATTTCGATCGGGGTGCTGCCAGAAAAAACCTTTGATTGCCAGGTTATTTGCTTCGGTACCAGAACCGGTAAAAATAATTTCTGATGGATTGGCATTTACAAGTTCCGATAATTTGTGTCGCGCATCCTCAACATCTTTGCGAACAGCGCGACCTGGATTATGCACACTCGATGCATTTCCAAGCTTTCGCATCTGAGTATTTAGCGCCGCAATTGCAGCATCATTGATCGGTGCGGTTGCCGCATGATCAAGATAAATAGCCATGCGCCAAGGATAACTAAGTTAAGTCCTTACGCCTTCTTTGCGGCTATTGCCGTGGTTGCTTGCGGCAATACGTTGAATAAATCACCGATTACCCCGTAATCCGCCAACTCAAATATCGGTGCCTCTGGGTCTTTATTGATTGCAACGATCATCTTGCTGGTCTGCATACCGGCGCGGTGTTGAATTGCGCCAGAAATTCCACATGCAACATAAAGTTGTGGGCTAACAGTTTTACCTGTTTGACCAACTTGATGAGTGTGTGGATACCAACCGGCATCAGTAGCGGCACGTGAAGCACCAACTGCTGCGCCAAGTACATCTGCCAATGCTTCGACCGGTTTGAAATCGCCATTTGTTCCGCGACCACCAGAAACTACAACTGATGCTTCGGTTAATTCTGGGCGTCCACCTTTAACAACAGGTTGGGTTGAAGTGACAACACCAAGTTTTGCCGAGTCCGAAATTGTTGGTGTGAATTCTTCGGTAGTTGGTGTGCCACTGCCAGCTATAGGTTCAATGGAATTAGATCTAAGTGTCACGATGCTGGTTCCGTGCGTAACGGATGCGTGGACAGTGGTTGATCCACCAAATACTGCTTGTGTTGTCACAAGATCTGAGTCGATTGATGTGGCATCTGTAATAATTCCAGAATTTGTCGCAACCGCCAGGCGACCGGCAACCTCTTTGCCTTTAGCGCTAGAAGTAATTAGTACCGCAGTTGCAGATTTACTTGAAACTAATTGAGCCAAGCTCTGTGCAATTGGGCCTGGCGAAAACTTTGCAACATCGATGCCGTTGCAAACAATTACATTATCAATTGCATAAGCACTCAATTGCGCGACTAGTGCCGAGTCAAAAACTACTGCGTTAACTTTTCCGATTGCCTTAGCAAAAGTTGCAAGTTCACCAGTTGATTTTGCGACTTTGCCATCAATGGCCTCGACAAGGATTAATACTTCGCTCATCAAATTACCCGCTTTTCCGCTAAGAAATCGACTAGTTTTGTGCCGCCATCGCCGCCATCTTCAACTTTAATTCCAGCGCTGCGAGCTGGGCGCAAGACTGCATCTTTAACCTTTGACCATGCAGCTTTATTTCCAACTTGTTCAGCCGATAGCCCGACATCACCTAGTGCTTTAACTAAAATAGTTTTCTTCTTTGCTGCCATGATGCCCTTGAAAGATGGATACCTTGGTTCATTAATCTTTTCGATAACGCTTACAACTGCAGGAAAAGTGGCTTCCATATTTTCAATTCCAAATTCGGTGGATCTGGCAATCGAAACTTTAGATGATGCAGGATCGGCTGCAACCGAACTCGCAAAAGTTAATTGCGCCCATCCCAATCGCTCGGCCAACATTGCTGGGATAACGCTCATGCGTGCATCGGTAGATTCGGTTCCACAGAAAACTAAATCAAAACCGCCATCTGTGATGACTTTGCTTAAAACTAATGAGGTTGCGAGCGCATCTGATCCAGCAAATGCATCATCGCAAATATGAATCGCATCGTCTGCGCCCATCGAAAGACCCTTGCGAATCGCTTCGGTTGCGCGATCTGGACCCATTGAAATCAAAGTTATTGTGTGTCCGCTACCCTCGCCTGCTTCTTTTGTTGGTGAATTAGCTTCAACAATTCGCAGCGCTTCTTCAATTGCATATTCATCTAAATCATTTAGAACCGCATCGACACTTGCACGATCTAAGGTTCCACCCGACATCTTCTTCTCAGCCCAGGAATCTGGAACTTGTTTAACGCACACCGCAATTTTCATAACCCAGATGTTACTCACCAGTAACCAATTGCGCCACCTTCTCGCGCTCGTTTTCCAATACTCGGCAGTATGCAACCTCCAACCTTAAACTTACGACGTGCTCGCACTTCTAGCTCCAGGTCAAGGTTCCCAAACTCCGGGATTCCTTTCGCCTTGGCTTGAAGATGCTTTTGCCGCGGAATTGTTAGGCAGTTGGTCTGAGTTAATTGGGCTAGATCTAAAGCGCCTTGGCACATTGGCTGATGCCGACGAAATTCGCGATACCGCAAATGCCCAGCCGCTCTTAGTGGCCGGTGGACTAATTGGCGCGGGGCGATTGTTTGGCGAAAATCATTCAAGTATTAGTTACACCGCAGGACATTCGGTTGGTGAAATTACCGCAGCAGTTTTTGCTGGCGTCCTTGATGGAGATTCAGCAATGAAATTAGTTGCAACTCGCGGGGCTGCGATGGCAATCGCAGCAAAGGGATCAGAGACCGGAATGTCAGCGGTGTTAGGTGGCGAACGCGATGTAGTTGTTGCAGCTATTCAAGCAGCTGGCTTAACTGCGGCAAATGAGAATGGCGGCGGTCAGATTGTTGCGGCTGGATCTTTGAGTGCGCTCGCAGCCTTAACACAAAATCCACCGGAAGGTTCGAGAGTTCGTGCGCTCGCTGTTTCTGGTGCATTTCATACATCAACTATGGCGCCTGCAGTTCCACATCTTGCAACACTTGCTGCTTCGCTAACTGCAACTGATCCAAAGATTCCATTCATTTCAAATAAAGATGGAGCTGTTGTAGAAAGCGGTCGCGAAATATTGGATCGAATTGTCGGACAAATTGCCGGACCCGTTCGTTGGGATCTCTGCATGGCGACAATGGCTAAATGTGGAGTTACCGGAATTCTTGAAGTTCCACCGGCGGGAACACTTGCTGGTTTAGTAAAGCGGGCACAAGGCGAGATTGAGACTTTCACACTTAAAGGACCTGAAGATTTAGAAGCTGCTGCAGCCTTCGTAGCAAAGCATGGTGGCAATTAATGTCGCTCAAATTTACCCCGGAATCTCAGAACGCCCGCATTCTTTCTGTTGGCGCCTATCGTCCACCTCGGGTTGTTCCAAACTCTGAAATTATTGATCGCATTGATTCAACAGATGAATGGATTCAGCAACGTACCGGAATTCAAACTCGTCACTTTGCAAGCGCTGATGAATCGCTTATTGATATGGCTGAAAAATCTGCGAACATTGCAATTGCTCGTGCTGGCCTGGCGGCCGAAGATATTGATGCCGTAATTTTTGCGACTATAAGTTATCCCTACCAAGCTCCTAGCGCTGCTACCGAATTACTTGTTCGCCTAGGAAACACTAAAGCTGCGGCTTTCGATATTTCTGCAGCCTGTGCTGGTTTCTGTTATGGCGTTGCGCTAGCAAATGATTTAGTTCGTAACAAAACTGCAAAGAATGTTTTAGTTATGGGAGCTGAAAAACTCTCAGATTTCACAGATCCAGATGATCGAGCAACCGCTTTTATTTTTGCTGATGGCGCTGGCTCTGTAGTTATTGGTCCCTCACAAGATATTGGAATTGGCCCAACGGTTTGGGGCGCAAGTGCCGAAACTCGCGATGCAATTGTTCTCGAACCTTCTTATCTTGAATATAAAAATAATCCAGGAAAACTTGATTTAGGTTGGCCAAATATCAATCAACAGGGTCAGACTGTTTTCCGCTGGGCGGTTTATGAAATTGCGCCGATCGCACTTCGCGCACTTGAAGCAGCTGGCTTAACTCCAGAAACCCTAGATGTATTTATCCCCCATCAAGCCAATGATCGAATCATTGAATCCCTCGTAAAATCGATGAAATTGCCCGAATCAGTAGTTGTTGCCCACGATATTCGTACCTCGGGTAATACTTCTTCCGCTTCGATTCCGTTGGCAATGGACGCGCTACTCGCCGAGAAGCCAGAACTTCACGGTAAGAGCGCACTTCTCATAGGATTTGGCGCAGGGCTTGTATATGCCGGCCAAGTTGTTGAACTACCAAACAAACCGAAAAACTAAAGTAAATAAGGAGATACGAGATGGCACTAACAGTTGAGACAGTACTTGAAGGAATCAAAGAGATTGTTGTAGAAGTTGCGGGTATTGATGCTGGCATCATCGCAATGGATAAGAAGTTCACAGATGATCTAGACGTTGATTCACTCAGCATGGTTGAAGTTGTCGTTGCTGCTGAAGAAAAGTTCGGCGTAAAGATTCCTGATGAAGAAGTAACAAAGATGGCAACTGTTGGCGATGCGGTTAACTTCATCGTTGCAAACGGTAAGTAGAAACTAACTTCTAAATGACACGACGTCGCGTAGTAGTAACTGGTCTTGGCGCCACTACCCCACTAGGTGGTGATGTTTCCTCTACTTGGGAAGCGTTACTTGCTGGAAAAAGTGGGGTGCGCAAACTTGAAGATGAGTGGGCACAAAGCGCATCAGTTACCTTCGCGGCGAGGGTTGCAGTAGAACCATCAGAAGTTATGGAGCGCGTAGAAATGCGCCGTTTAGATCGTTCCGAGCAATTCGCGATGATTGCATCTCGCGAAGCTTGGAAAGATGCAGGTTCTCCTGACATTGATAAAGAACGCTTAGGCGTTGTAATCGCATCAGGCATTGGTGGCGTAATCACGATGCTCGATCAATATGATGTTTTGAAAGAGAAAGGTGCGCGCTTTGTTAGTCCGCACACGGTTCCAATGCTTATGCCAAATGGTCCGGCTGCAAATGTTGGGCTTGAATTACAAGCGCGCGCTGGTGTTCATACTCCAGTAAGTGCGTGTGCATCTGGCGCAGAAGCTGCCGGATATGCACTAGAAATGATTAGAAATAATCGCGCAGATATTGTTGTAACAGGTGGTGTTGAAGCTGCTATTCATGAATTGCCGATGGCTGGCTTTGCGTCAATGAAAGCGCTTTCAACTCGAAACGATGCGCCAGAAAAAGCTTCTCGCCCTTACGATAAAGATCGCGATGGTTTTGTTCTTGGTGAAGGTGGCGGAATTCTTGTTTTTGAAGAGCTCGAACATGCAAAAGCACGTGGTGCAAAGATTTATGCCGAAGTTATGGGCCAAGGCTTAACTTCAGATGGCTTTCATATTGCAGCCCCAGATCCAGATGGTCAGGGTGTAACTCGCGCAGTTAAATTAGCTTTAGCAGATGCAAATATTCCGTTATCTGAAATTGTTCATTTAAATGCCCATGCAACTTCAACTCCTGCAGGCGATGTTGCTGAAGCAAATGCGTTAGCAAGCGCCCTTGGAAGCGATATTTCACATGTTGCGGTTTCTGCCACAAAATCAATGACTGGGCACTTACTTGGTGGCGCTGGCGCTATCGAATCTATTTTCTGCGTACTTGCGATGTATCACCACAAAGCACCACCAACAATTAACATTGAAAACCTAGATGATGCAGTAACTGTGGATGTAGTGCGCGATGTTCCACGCGAATTGCCACAAGGATCTATCGCATGTTTAAACGACTCATTTGGCTTTGGTGGCCATAACGTCGTTCTGGTCTTTAGATCTTTTGAGGGCTGAGCAGGATAAAAAGGCTAGTTAACTTTAAAGCTAACTGAAACCGTAACGCTTACGCTCTTTGGAATTGTAGATGTGTCATACATTCCACCAGCAGAGGTATCAACTGAATCTGGTTGAGTAACTTGTACCGGCCCGCTTGTAACAGCTAGTACTGGACCAAGCTTTGAATCAACGGCCTTGGTAATTGAAATACCACGAGCCTTTGCATCGACCATTGCTTCAGCTAAAAGTTGTGGACGTAATTTATCTAAATTCGATACATAGAACATTGGACCGTAGTTATTGATATTTACACCGGTCTGTAAAAGTGAACCCATGCCATTTGATAACTTCTTAACTAAATCAACATCCTTAGAGCGGATAGTTAAATTCTGATTCGCTTGATAGCTAAGTACACGACCAGTTGAATTTCCATTTATATATTCATTGTTGGCATATGTTGTTACGCCACCAACTTCTATCGCTTCAGATGAAAGACCACCATTGATTAAATACTTCGATAACGCATCGACGCTGGTTCCAATTTTCTTAACAGCTACTGAAGCTTGCTGTGACATTTCGCTTACATTCAAAGTCCAAACTGCATTATCTGCGACAGCTGAAGTCTTCGCTGATCCAGTAACAGTAATTGAATTCCCGGCTTTGGCGGATAGTCCAGTACCAACAAGACTTAATCCGTATCCCATTCCAACTGCAAGAATCAATGCAGCTGCAATAGTTGTGATTGAACGACGGGACAATTTCTTTTCTTGGAATTCAGTAGTCATGGCTAAATATTAACCGCTCTAATCTCTCCGAGGCTACCAATTCCGCGGCGGTAGCTCTCAAGTTCTAAATCCCAGGCAATTCCAAGGGCGCTTGAAAGAGATTCTCGGAGCGCTTCATAACTTCTCGTATTCTCGAGGGCGGTCATTAAACGGTTCTCGTGAACCATTACATCTCCAGTCGATGCTGTAACTGCTTGATGTAATCCAAGTTCTGGAGTGCATCGATATAAAACGCCTTCGCCACTTATGTTTGAATATTCGCGAACTTCAAAACGCAGGTAATGCCATGACTTAAGGGTGCTTGCGATCTTTGATGCGACTGGTTTTAATTCGCGCCATTGCAATTGCGATGCGAGCGCACCAGGTGAGAGGTGTTGTTGCTCCCAATTTAATTCCACCGGGTATCCAAAGATTTCATTTAACGACCATTGGATATGTCGAAGCAAAGCCTTTGGGGCGGAGTAGATCCGAAGATCTCCAGCCAAAAGAGCGCTACTGCTCGGTATTGAACTCACTGTTTTTCTCCTAGAACCATCAATTTAGGTTGCCTTGGTGCGACCTTCCCCAGCCCACCAATTACACGCTCAGATTGCGCTTCTAGAACTCCGTGATGTCGCAATTATGGTCTGCATTTGAGCTCTTTGGCTAGTGGAGATAGCTGAAATCTTTTTTCGCTTATACCCAATATGCAGTTACACTTTTGCCTAGTCCGACGCTTGGCAGTACCCGTTCACTCGGTAAATCTGTACAGAGGAAGACCGGTCTCTAAGGAATTCTTATTGATCACATTTACCGTAAGGAAAAAGCTACATGGCAACAGG
>WLJZ01000024.1 GCA_009701525.1 Actinomycetota bacterium | reverse complement strand
TTGCCGCTTTCGAATGTTGGAATTGCCTCTTCCCATCCCGTTGGAAGTTGGCGCGACTCTAAACGTTTTAAGAGATCTGCTCTCTCGCTATTTAAATTTTTCCACTCCGCAAACTTTGTATTCCATTCGCTATGCAAAGCAGCTCCGCGGACTTTGACGTTGCGTGCGTGCGCCAAAACGTCGCCGGAGACTGCAAAAGATTCTTCAGGATTTAAGCCAAGTGCTAACTTAGTTGCGGCAACTTCGCCTGCGCCAAGCGCCGAACCATGTGATTCAGCAGTACCTTGCGCTTTTGGCGCCGGCCAGGCAATCACAGTATGAAGTCGTATCAGGGTAGGTTGCTTTGTCTCGCCTTGCGCCTTAAACATCGCCAGCTCGAGAGCATCTCTATCAACATCACCATCACTCTTGGCAGCAACTTCAATTACATTCCAACCATAAGCACGGTATCTCGCAGAAACATCTTCAGTGAATGCAACATGAGTGTCGCCTTCAATTGAAATTCTATTGTCGTCGTAAATAACTTTGAGATTGCCCAATTCTTGAGTTCCGGCGAGAGATGATGCTTCAGCGCTTATTCCTTCTTGCAAATCTCCATCAGATGCAATTACCCAAATATCATGATCAAAGAGTTTGGTCTTATTTTCCGGGTCGAATAACCCTTTCTCATAGCGGGCAGCCATTGCCATTCCCACAGCGCTAGATATCCCAGAACCTAAAGGACCAGTTGTTATTTCTACTCCAGCTGTGTGTCCGAACTCTGGATGTCCCGGTGTTTTTGCACCAGCAGTTCTAAAACTCTTCAAATCTGAAAGCTCGAGACCATACCCAGAGAAGAAAAGTTGGATATATAAAGTTAGAGAAGAGTGTCCCGCAGAGAGAACAAAACGATCTCGGCCAAGCCATTTAGGATCACTTGGATCATGACGCATAACACGTTGAAAGAGTGTGTATGCAACCGGAGCTAGCGCCATCGCAGTCCCAGGATGGCCATTGCCAACCTTTTGAACCGCGTCCATTGCTAGTGCCCGGCTTGCTATTACAGCTTGGTCATCTAGTGCGTTCCACTTTGTGCTCATATCTCTATTCGCTCTCTTTACTATTCCTGGTTATTTACTGTTATTCGAAACGGTTAACTTAATTCGCCATGCGCTAATCCAAACTAGCGTCGCACCAAGAAGATGGGCACCTACTAACAGTTCGGGCAGCCCTGTGAAGTATTGGATATAACCAATAGCCCCTTGAGAGAGGCTTACTAACAAGAAGATCAAAACTAATTTGCCCAAATATTTTTTCACTAATTCTTCCTCGGCTGCGCGTATTACGAAAATCAGCGCAAGAGTTAATCCGATAAGAAGTATTACTGCGTCAGCATGCAACCAAGAGATGAATCGTTCATCCAATTTGTAGCGGACTGCGTCAACATCACCTGCATGTGGACCGGTACCGGTTACTACGGTTCCGATAACCAGAACAATAAAAGTAAGGGCCACGACAATTTTAGAGACGGTCAACGTAGTCGGCTTAACGCTTAGAACTGGTTTATCCAAAATTCGATGTCGCAATGCAAGTGCGCCGGCAATTAGTGGGAGAGTTAGAACAAAATGCGCAGAAACCGAAATTGGATTTAGTTTGGTTAATACCGTTATGCCGCCCAGAACTACTTGGCCTGCGAAGCCAGCAATCTGCAAGAGAGCCAGAGCGCGCAACCGCTTGTAATCTTTTCTATTCTTCAATTTTTTGACAATATAGATTAGGGCCGCGAGAGCTAAAATTAAAATTAACCAAGCTATTAAGCGATTGCCAAATTCGATCCAAGCGTGCAATTGGCCCTCAGCTTGACGAACAATCGGCTTAATTGATCCATCCGTACACTCTGGCCAGGTGGGGCAGCCAAGTCCCGAACCAGTTAGCCGAACAGCTCCGCCTGTAACGACCAAACCAGCCTGAAAAATTAGAAGAGCCGTGAAGATAAATGCTGGCAGGCTCATGCTCGTAGCCTATGGGCTCGAGCGGCAACCTTGCGGCAGCCTGCCGAGTGGCGGGTTTGGCGTAATTACGCAACAATAATGTTGTGAAAAAGAGCGAAGACCGGACTCGAGATTTAGTAGCCCGAGCCATCCTAGAAAATGGGCCAGCAACAGCTGTTGCACTTGCTGCAAAATTAAAGATCACGCCTGCTGGTATTCGCAGACACTTAGATACCTTGGTTGCTGAAGGTGTTTTAACTGCGCGTGAGCCCTTTGCATCATCAATTGATTCAAGAGGACGCGGTCGCCCTTCAAAAGTATTTGTAATGACCGATATTGGTCGCGAAAAATTTGAACACACTTATGATGATTTAGCAGTTTCAGCTCTGCGCTTTATGGCATCCAAGGGGAGCGATACCTTGGTTAAGGAGTTTGCTAAAACTCGCGCTGAAGAAATAACTAAGAGAGCTGCGCAGATTCTGGCGAATAAGAAGAATTTAAGCGAGAAGAGTGAAGCACTTGCAGTTTTTCTTTCAGACGAAGGTTATGCAGCTAATAATCACTCGCAAGGAATTGGCGAAGAGTTGTGCCAGAACCACTGTCCTATTGCACACGTGGCCGCGCAGTTTCCAGAGTTCTGCGAAGCTGAAACCCAAGCATTCTCAGAGTTACTTGGAACCCACGTTCAACGATTGGCAACGATCGCACATGGTGACGGCGTGTGCACCACATTTATTCCCAACACAAACAATCTAACTAAAAATGGAAAGCGGGCTTAACGTGAGCGATGTCTTAGCTAAGAATCCTGGCCTTGAAGGAATCGGCAATTATGAATTCGGCTGGTCTGACAAGAACGATGTCGGTGCAAATTCAAGACGTGGCTTAAATGAAGATGTTGTGCGCGATATTTCAAGCAAGAAGAGCGAACCACAATGGATGTTGGATCTACGCTTAAAGGGTTTGAACCTTTTCGAGAAAAAGCCAATGCCAACATGGGGTTCTGACCTATCTGGAATTTTCTTTGACACTATTAAATATTTCGTGCGTTCAACCGAGAAGCAGGCTACCTCCTGGGAAGATCTTCCTGACGATATTAAAAACACCTATGACCGACTAGGTATTCCAGAAGCAGAGAAGCAACGTTTAGTTTCAGGTGTTGCAGCGCAATACGAATCTGAAGTTGTGTATCACTCAATTCGCGAAGACCTAGAAGCCCAGGGCGTTATCTTTGTTGATACCGACACTGCTTTGCGCGAACATGAAGATCTCTTCAAAGAGTATTTCGGCACAGTTATTCCGGTTGGCGATAATAAGTTTGCTGCGCTTAATACTTCGGTTTGGTCAGGTGGCTCATTCATCTACATTCCAAAGGGAGTGAAAGTAGATATTCCGCTTCAAGCTTATTTCCGTATCAATACCGAGAACATGGGTCAGTTTGAACGCACACTGATTATCGCTGATGAAGATTCTTACGTTCACTACGTTGAAGGCTGCACCGCCCCTATTTACTCATCTGATTCTTTGCATAGCGCAGTTGTAGAAATTGTTATCAAAAAGGGTGCTCGTGTTCGTTACACAACAATTCAGAACTGGTCTAACAATGTTTATAACCTGGTTACAAAGCGCGCTACCTGCGCAGAAGGCGCAACCATGGAATGGGTCGATGGAAATATTGGCTCAAAAGTTACAATGAAGTACCCGGCTGTAATGTTGATGGGTCCTCATTCAAAGGGCGAGACACTTTCGATTGCCTTTGCTGGCGAAGGACAACACCAAGATGCCGGTGCCAAGATGGTTCATGCTGCGCCATATACCTCTTCTTCGATCATCTCTAAATCTGTAGCAAGAGGTGGCGGTCGAACTTCATACCGTGGTCTTGTGCAGGTAAATGAAGGTGCACACCACTCCAAATCAACTGTTAAATGCGATGCCCTTCTCGTTGACTCAATTTCAAGATCTGATACATATCCGTATGTAGATGTCCGTGAGGATGATGTTTCAATGGGGCACGAAGCTACTGTTTCAAAGATCAGCGATGATCAACTTTTCTATTTGATGTCCCGTGGCCTCGGAGAAGATGAAGCAATGGCAATGATCGTTCGAGGATTCATCGAACCAATAGCCCGCGAACTACCTATGGAATATGCACTTGAGCTAAATCGTCTAATTGAAATGCAGATGGAAGGTGCAGTTGGTTAATGAGCACTTTAACAAGTAACTATTTAGCACCAACTGGTCGCGAGGAGGCTTGGCGGTTTACACCACTTGCTCGAACTGGGGGATTGCTAGATTCTGCAGTTGCTCTGGAGAGCGTTAACTCAATTGAGTTAAGAACGAGCCTTGCTGGGGTAAATCTCAGCGTAAAAACGGCAAGTGATCTGCCAGCAATTTCGATAAGCGAGGATTCTGCAACTATTCGTGCGCGCGATTTTATCTCTGAAGTAACTCACATTGAGATAGCAAAAGATGCAAATCTAAGTGAACCAATCATTCTTGAGCGCCGAGGCCTAAACGGAAAACCACAAGCCAGTCGCACTTTGATAACGCTCGGAGTAAATTCACACGCGACTCTTATTCTTGTGAACACGGGCAACGCAATCTTGGCTGATGAAATCGAATTCGATTTGGCTTCAGGCTCTAATCTAACCTTCGTCTCATTACAAGAATGGGACTCCAAAGCTATACACCTCGGTCGCCAACATGCGGTCGTAGGAAAAGACGCAACTTTTAATTCAATTGTCGTAACTGTAGGTGGCTCTTTAGTTCGCCTGCTCCCAACTGTGGATTACAGCGGTCCGGGATCAAGTGCAGATTTGCAGGGGCTCTATTTTGCAACCGATGGTCAACATTTAGAGCACAGACTTTTCGTAAATCACAATGTGCCAAATGCTAAAAGCCGAGTGAACTATAAAGGCGCATTAGCAGGAGATAAGGCTCATACAGTTTGGATTGGCGATGTTTACATCAGAGCCAATGCTGAAGGAACAGACACTTATGAACTAAACCGAAATCTTTTGCTCTCTGATGGTGCGCGGGCTGATTCAGTACCCAACTTAGAGATCGAAACTGGCGAAATTGTTGGAGCCGGTCACGCAAGTACAACGGGACGGTTTGATGATGAACAACTATTTTACTTATCATCAAGAGGTATCCCTGCTGAATTAGCGCGTCGTCTAGTTATTAGAGGTTTCTTCGCTGAAATTATCGGAAAGATTAAGAGTGAAGAGATTGAAAATCGTTTAATGGATCGCATTGATTCCGAGCTAGCCAAGGTTGGTGCATAAGTGGCCGAGCTTTCATTTAATTCACTTGCAGAACGCAAACCATTAAAGATAGATCTAGATGGCACCCCTGTATGTGTAACGCGAATCGGAGATGAGGTCTTCGCTATCGCTGACACCTGTTCGCATTCTGAAGCCTCGCTCTCTGAAGGAGAGTTAACCGATTTTAAAATCGAATGCTGGCTACATGGAGCTGAATTTGATATCAGAAGTGGCGAAGTCGTAACACCACCGGCATCTATACCGGTTGAAGTTTTTGATGTAAATCGCGATGGCGATGTTGTAAGAATTTCCAGCAGAAAATCTGCCCAAGGTTAAGGAGAGAAAATGAGCACACTAGAAATTAAAGGCTTGCAAGTTGCAGTTGCAACAGAGAATGGTTTCACAGATATCTTGCGCGGAGTAGATCTAACTATTAAATCAGGTGAAACCCACGCAATCATGGGACCTAATGGTTCAGGTAAATCTACGCTTGCTTATTCGATCGCAGGCCATCCAAAGTACACGATCACAGGTGGTTCAGTAACTCTAGATGGCGTTGATGTTCTAGCGATGTCAGTTGATGAACGCGCAAAGGCTGGTCTATTTCTTGCTATGCAATATCCAGTTGAAGTCCCAGGTGTCTCAGTAACTAACTTCCTTCGTACTGCAGCAACTGCAATTCGCGGAGAGGCACCAAAAGTTAGAACTTGGGTTGGGGAAGTCAAAGAAGCTATGGCAGCGTTAAATATGGATTCAAACTTTGCTGAACGAAGCGTGAATGAAGGTTTCTCAGGTGGCGAGAAGAAGCGTCACGAGATTCTTCAACTTGAACTTCTAAAGCCAAAGATTGCAATTTTGGATGAAACTGATTCAGGTTTAGATGTCGATGCGCTTCGAATAGTTTCTGAAGGCGTTAACCGAGTTAAAGCAAATAGTGATTTGGGAATCATGTTGATTACGCACTACACCCGAATACTTCGCTACATAAAGCCGGATTTCGTTCACGTTTTTGCAGCTGGAAAAATAGTTGAAGAAGGCGGCCCAGAACTTGCTGACAAGCTAGAAGAGAAGGGTTATGCAGAGTACACAACTGCATAATTTATGAAGCCAATGTTTACACCAGCGGAAATTCGCAAGGATTTTCCAATCTTTGCTAAAACCATGCGTGGTGGAAATCGATTGGTCTATCTAGATAGTGGCGCAACCAGCCAGAAACCTATCTCGGTTCTAAATGCTGAAAGAGAATTCTACGAATTGCATAACGCTGCAGTTCATCGAGGAGCGCATCTATTAGCCGAAGAGGCGAGTAGCGCCTATGAAGGAGCGCGCGAGACGCTAGCTAAATTCTTAAATGCTGAAGTAGATGAAGTCGTTTTTACTAAGAGTGCGACCGAGAGCATTAATGCGATCGCATATTCTTTCGGAAATTCTGCCCCTGGCTCGAAGTTTGCACTCAAAGCTGGAGATCGAATCGTTTTATCGGAACTAGAACATCATGCAAATCTAATTCCATGGCAACAGTTAGCAAAGCGAACTGGAGCCGAAATCGTCTGGTTCCCAATTGACACTGAAGGCAGATTAGATCTTTCAAAAACTGATGAGTTAATAACTAATCGCACAAAGATAGTTGCATTGACGCATCAATCAAATGTTCTTGGAACAATAGTTCCTATCGCCAAATTAGTTGAAGCGGCTCATGCAGTTGGTGCGCTATTTATATTAGACGCCTGTCAATCTGCGCCACATTTTCAAATTGATGTTAAAGAGTTAGATGTGGATTTTCTCGCATTCTCTGGCCACAAAGCCCTTGGCCCAACTGGTGTAGGAATTCTCTGGGGTCGCCTGGAATATTTGAATGAGATGGAACCATTTTTAACCGGCGGATCAATGATCGAATCTGTGACGATGACAGAGGCAACTTGGGCGCCTGCACCAAAGAGATTTGAAGCTGGTGTACCAAATATGGCTCAAGCAGTTGGCCTGGCTGCGGCAGTTAATTACTTGGATTCATTAGGCATGGCAAACGTTGCTCTTCATGAAAAAGAGCTTACGAGTTATGCGTTGAAGAAATTTTCAGATCTAGACGGTGTAAATGTAATTGGACCCAAGAACAATATTGATCGTGGAGCAGTAATTTCCTTTGAGATTGCTGGAATACACCCACATGATGTTGGTCAAGTTCTAGATCAATATGGGATTGCGGTACGAACTGGGCATCATTGCGCTTGGCCGTTAATGAAGAAACTAGGGCTAGTTGGAACTACGCGGGCTTCGTTCTATGTATATAACGATGAGAGCGATGTAGATGCACTGATTTCTGGTATCTCCGAAGCTAAGAAATACTTTAAGGTTTAATTATGGAATTAGATTCGCTATATCAAGAAGTTATTTTGGATCACTACAAGCATCCATTACACAAGAAATTGCTTCCAAGTTATACCGCTCAAGTGCATCACGTAAATCCAAGTTGTGGTGATGAGATTACTCTTAATGTTTCAATACAAGACGGGCTAGTAGAAAACGTCTCTTGGGATGGAGTGGGTTGCTCGATATCTCAAGCTAGTACCTCTATTGCCTCAGATTTAATGATGGGTAAAACGCTAGATCAAGCTCTACTAATAGTGGAAGCCTTCTCTAAACTGATGAGCAGCAAAGGGAATGAAAAGGGCGATGAAGATGTTTTAGAAGATGGCGTAGCGCTTGCTGGGGTATCTAAGTTCCCAGCTCGTATAAAATGCGCCTTACTAGGTTGGATGGCATTTAAAGATGCAGCACTGCAAAGCGGAAAAAACTAGGGAGAATAATGACTAACGCTAAGACCACTTTGGATGATGTAACCGAGGCGATGAAGGATGTTATTGATCCAGAGCTCGGAATCAATGTAATCGATCTTGGCTTGGTCTACGACATGCGACTAGATGAGAATAATGTTGCAATCTTGGATATGACTCTCACATCTGCTGCTTGCCCGTTGCAAGATGTAATCGAGGATCAGACTCACCAGGTGCTTGCGGATATAACTTCTGATGTAAAAATTAATTGGGTTTGGATGCCACCTTGGGGTCCAGGAAAAATTACCGATGACGGCAGAGAACAATTGCGTGCGATTGGTTTCACGGTTTAATAGGTGTCAATGCACGGCCAATGGATGGCCCTAAGATCACTTAGCTCTGATCAGTCGGTAAAGAATCAAAAATTACGAGCGGGAACTTTTAAGCGGATCCTCTCCTTTGCCCGGCCTTATCGCAAATATCTCTTCATCTTTATCACTACGGTAATTCTTGATGCCATCTTGGTTGTGGCAACACCACTTTTGTTACGTTCTCTTGTGGATGATGGCGTCGTAAAAGGTCGCGGAGATGTTGTAACCGAACTCGCACTCATAGTTGGAGCGCTAGCGATTGCTGATGCGATCTTTAGCGCACTAGGAAGATGGTTCTCAAGTCGAATCGGTGAAGGTTTGATTTATGATTTGCGTAGTCAAGTTTTCGAACACGTTCAAAGGCAATCAATAGCCTTCTTCACGAGAACACAGACTGGATCGCTAATCTCTAGAATTAACTCCGATGTCATCGGAGCCCAACAAGCTTTCACGTCAACACTTTCAGGAGTTGTAAGTAATTGCCTCACCTTGCTTCTGGTAACTGTGGCTATGTTGACACTCTCATGGCAGATAACTCTTGTATCCCTTCTTTTGCTTCCTATTTTTATTCTTCCAACTAAGTGGATTGGTAAGCGTTTAGCAAGTTATACCAGACGCTCATTTGAATTAAATGCCGAGATGTCTTCGACTATGACCGAACGATTTAATGTTTCTGGAGCGCTTCTGGTCGCACTTTATGGAGATCGAATTGCTGAATCCTCAAATTTTAGAGGCAAAGCTCGACGTGTTGCTGATATGGGAATCAAAATTGCAATGTTAAATAGAATTTTCTTTATTGCTATGACTTCAGTCGCAGCTATTGCAACCTCATTTGCATATGGCATCGGCGGTCATCTAGCTATTAATGAGAAAATTACAATCGGAACTCTTCTCGCTATCACTGCTTTACTAGCCAGACTTTATGGACCTTTAACGGCTCTCTCAAATATTCGAGTCGATGTTATGTCAGCCCTAGTCTCCTTTGAAAGAGTTTTTGAGGTTCTAGACCTTGAACCGATGGTCAAAGAAAATCCTAATCCAAAGACGATTTCGAAAAGCGTTCCTGAAATTGAATTTGACGGTGTAGTTTTTTCTTATCCTAAGGCTGAGGAAATTTCGCTTGCCTCACTTGAGGCGGCAGCAAAACCTGAAGTTGTCGAGAGCGGTGAAGTCCTTAAAGGGATCTCTTTCCGCTGCGAACCCGGCACGCTGACTGCAATT
>WLJZ01000023.1 GCA_009701525.1 Actinomycetota bacterium | reverse complement strand
TATTAATACCTCTCCTATTGCAGGACAAGAAGGAAAGCTTCTAACTGCGCGCCAAGTTAAGAACCGTTTGGATGCTGAATTAATCGGTAACGTCTCACTTCGCGTTGTTAATACTGATCGTCCAGATACATGGGAAGTTCAAGGCCGTGGTGAGCTACAACTTGCAGTTCTAGTTGAAATTATGCGCCGTGAAGGTTTCGAGCTAACTGTTGGAAAGCCACAAGTAGTTGTGAAGATGGTTGATGGAAAACTTCAAGAACCGATGGAACGGCTATCAATTGATATTCCAGAAGATTATCTTGGTGTTGTTACTCAGCTAATGGCGCTTCGTAAGGGTCGCATGGAACAAATGGTTAACCACGGTACTGGTTGGATTCGTATGGATTACAAAGTTCCATCACGTGGACTTATTGGTTTCCGTACCGAATTCCTAACTGAAACTCGCGGAACCGGTCTGCTGCACCACGTATTCGATGGTTACGAGAATTGGAACGGTGAAATTCGCACCCGTCTTAGCGGTTCACTTGTTGCAGATCGTCGCGGAACTGTTACTGCATATGCAGTTGATGGCGTCCAAGAGCGCGGAGTTATCTTCCTTGAAGTTGGAACTGAAGTTTACGAAGGCATGATTGTCGGCGAGAATTCACGTACCGAAGATATGGATGTAAATATTGTTCGCGAAAAGAAGCTAACAAATATGCGTTCATCTGGTGCTGACGATGCCAACCGAATCATTCCGCCAAGACTTCTAAACCTGGAGCAAGCTCTTGAGTTCTGTCGTGAAGATGAGTGTGTTGAGGTAACTCCTAAACATGTTCGTGTTCGCAAGGCCATCCTTGACCAAAATGAGCGAGCTCGTAACGTCGGTCGCGCCAAGAAGGTCAATCAGAACGCCGAATAACGCACTAGTTCACAGGTTTTGTCGGCGGCCTTGGGTTAGATATCCCTATGGCCAATAACAGGGAAAAGATTGAGTTAATCCGCCCTGTCATCACGCCGAGCGAATTCAAAGCAACTGGCGAACAGCAAGCCGTTATCGACTCTACTGCCAATCGCTTGGCTGTTCTTGGTGCGCCCGGAACTGGAAAAAGTGCAACTTTAGTTGCTGGCGTAGTTCAAGCAATTAAATCTGGCTTTGATCCCAACTCAATTTTAGTTTTAACTTATGGTCGCGAACGTGCATCTGAACTTCGAGATCAAATAGTTATTCAATCTGGGGCAAATGCTTTTGAACCGATTGTTCGAACTTTCCACTCACTCGCATTCTCAATTATCAATACCCAAGAAACTCCAGATGATCCAAAATACGTTTTAATCTCGGGCGCCGAACAAGATTCATTCATCCGCGAACTTCTAGCAAATCCGCAATATTCGCCAGATGTAAATTGGCCACAAATTTTAGAACCGGCCTTAGCCACTCGCGGTTTTGCCCGCGAACTTCGCGACCTAATTCTGCGCGCAAGTGAACGTAATTTCACATATAAGAAGTTGATTGAAAAATCAAAACTTCTAAATGAGCCTTGGTGGGAGCCGGCAGCAAATTTTTGGAAAATCTACGACGAAGTTTTAGGAATTCGCTATGGCTTTATTCCTGGGGCAGCAAAACGAATCGACTCCAGTTCGATAATCTCACAAGCAATTTCAGATTTAACTACATCACAGAAAATTCGCGAAGCTTTTCAAAATAAGTTCAAAGTAATCATTGTTGATGAATTCCAGGAGAGCGATGATTCACAACGAGAACTACTTAATCTTTTGGCCAGCGATCGCGTTATTTTATTTGCTGATCCACATTCTGCAGTGGGTCAGTTCCGTGGCGCTGATCCTGAAGGTGTAAAGCAATATCTGGCTGCCAATAACTTCATCGAACTCGAATTAACAACTCCGCTTCGTACACCTGATGCAATTACCGAGTTAACTTCCGCAATATCTTCAAAATTCCGCAATCCAATAACATCATTTAATACTGGCCAGGCCGATGGCGTAAAAACCGCTAAAAATGGGGTTATTGACGTTGCAAAATTGGCTAGCCAATCAGAGTGTGCCAACTACATTGCGCATGCATTTAGAAGCGCACACCTGCGAGATGGAATTGCATGGTCGCAGATGGCGGTAATTTTGCGAGCACCTGGCGCTGGAATTTCGGCAATCTCTCGCGCCTTTGCCCTAAACAATATCCCAGTCCAAATTGATTCTGGCGCTCTTGCACTTGGCGAGAATCCGGCAATTAAACCAATTCTAACTATTGCCCAGATTGCACTTGGCCGAATTAAATTAACAGCTAATAACTGGGATTTAATTGAGGAAGTCTTATTCTCAGAATTTGGTGGCGCCGATGCCCTCTCGCTTCGTCAGATGCGAATTGATATCGGTAAATTGCGCGAACCTGGTGATGGCGCTAAATCATCGACTCAGATAATTTTAGATATTCTCGATCAGAACGATGCACCACTTCCTTGGGAACAATTACTATCACTAAAACGAGTTGCAGATGTAATAAGCGAAGCGCGAAAAGTAGTTCGCTTAAATTCAAAGGGTGGCAGCAAAGTTGATATTGCAGATTTAATCTGGGCAATCTGGAGTAGCGCTAAGAATTATGAAGGAGATTCACTCGCAACCTCGTGGCGTAATCGAGCACTTAAAGGTGGAATCCGTGGAGCAAGTGCGGATCGAGATTTGGATGCAGTTATTACTCTATTTGAATCTGCGCGCAGATTCGCTGAACGTATGCCAGGAAGTGATCCCCAGCTTTTCTTAGATCAATTGTTGAGTGAATCAATTGCGAGTGATGCGATTGCAGCACGAGGGCAACGCGGTGAAGTTGTAAGTGTTATGACAGTTCATAGCGCAAAAGGTTTGGAGTGGGATTTAGTAGCGATAACTGGGCTACAGGAAGGCAGTTGGCCCAATTTGCGCCAACGCGGATCACTTCTTGGTAGCGAGAGATTGGTTGAATCCCAACGTTCGCAAGCAGTTGCTAGACGTGAAATTGAGAACAGTGCGGCAAACGCCCTTATTGAAGATGAGCGGCGCCTGCTAAATGTTGCGGTTTCTAGGGCTAAAAAGCGCCTAGTTGTTACTGCATACTCGAAGGAAGATGACTCCGAACCCTCACCATATTTTGAAGAGATTTATGAATTCGTAACTGGCAAATCTTCAATTGACGTTGATACTTCAGAGCTGCCTCGTGCACTTACGCCACAAGCTTTGGTTTCAACTTTGCGTCGAGATCTAGAGAGTGAGAATTTAGAGAAGCGCGAATTCGCTGCAAAGTTACTTAATACTCTTGCAGCAAATGAGATTGCAAGTGCAAAGAGCGAGAATTGGCTTGGCGGTTTAGAGCTAAGCAGCGATGAATCAATCCTTCCACCGGATGCTCAAGTTTCAGTTTCGCCAAGTAATCTTCAATCATTCTCCGAATGTGGACTCAAATGGTTTATCGAGAAGAGCGGTGGCCGCGACGGTGATTCAACGGCGCAACTACTTGGTATCGCAATTCACTCATTGGCTGCAATGATGAAGAACGAACCCGGTTTAACGTATGAAGATTTAGTTAGCCGACTTGAAAATGGCTGGCAGTTAATTGATGGCAACAAAGGCTGGGTTCGAGATTATCAATTTAAGAAAGCGCTAGAGAAGCTCGAGAAATTCTACAATTGGCATTCTGAAAATAAATCTAATCGAACTCTATTCGCTGTTGAAGCCGAATTTTCTAAAGTTATTGGTCGCGCACTCTTCAATGGCAGCGTTGATCGCGTAGAAATAGATAGCAATGGTCGGGTCTACATCGTAGATTTAAAGACGGGCGCATCTGATATTTCGAAGGCGAAAGCTGAAGATAATAAGCAGTTAGCTGGCTATCAACTTGCAGTTTATGAAGAGGCATTTAAAGAGCAATCACCAGGAAATCAGAGCGCCGGAGCCGAGCTCTTATTCCTTGGAAATGGCTCAAAATCAGCTTCAGCCAAAGCGCAATCACCAAAAGATCACCAAGAAGTTTTAGCGCAAGTTGTTGCTGCGGCTGATGCGATGTCAGCAAACGAATTCATTGCGACCGTAAATGATCGCTGTCGAATGTGCGCCGTTAAAGGACTTTGTCCTATCCAGCCACAAGGGCGGACGGTGATTGATAAATGAGTTTAGAAATTAAATATTCGGCAATAGATATCGGCAGCGCCCTTCGCACAATTGATCCCAAATTTAAGGGGCCAAGTGAAGAGCAGATTCCAATTATTGAATCAACTCATCTAGGACCAACCGTTGTAATTGCTGGCGCTGGATCTGGCAAGACTGAAACTATGAGCGCTCGAGTGCTCTGGCTGGTTGCAAATGGAATTGTTTCGCCAAATGAAATTCTCGGATTAACTTTCACCAGAAAAGCATCAGGTGAACTCGCTTCACGTATTCGAAAACGCTTGCGCCAACTTCGCCAAATTGGTCTACTTCCGAATGACCCTATTACCAAAGCGGAATTAGATATTTCGGTAACCGTTTCGACTTATCACTCCTACGCAGGTCGAGTTCTATCTGAGCATGCAATTCGGATGGGAGTCGATGCCAGTGCGGATCCAATTGGCGAGGCGGCGGCCTGGCAGATTGCAAATAATATTGTTAATAACTTTGATAGCGAGGCAACTAATAGCAGCGATATCACTCATTCGGCCAAGACCATCGTCGATAAAGTTATGTCCCTATCTGGAGCGCTAGGTGAACATGGAGTTACTACCGCACAGCTTCGAGAATTCTGCGAGAGCGAGCTTGCAAAATTCTCAACAATCTCAGATATCAGATCTAATGAGCCGGTTCGTGATTTAGAGTCTTCGCTTAAAGAACGGCTTGCAATACTTCCGATGATTGAAGAGTATGAGCGTTATAGATTTGAGAGAGGGCTTCTAACTTTCAATGATCAGATGGCACTGGCTGCAAAGTTGGTAAACGAAAGTTTTGGCCAAGAGATAATTGAAAATGAGCGAAGTAAATACAAGATAGTTCTACTTGATGAGTATCAAGACACGTCTGTTAGCCAGGTTAAATTCTTATCCGCGCTATTCGGCCAAGGTCATGCGGTGACTGCAGTTGGAGACCCAAACCAAGCGATTTATGGGTGGCGTAGCGCAAGTGCCCAGACTCTAGATACTTTCGGCAGACATTTTGTAGGCCAGAGTGGTGTTAAGTGCATCGAACATAATCTCCTAACAACTTGGCGAAATGATGAGAATATCCTCGAAATTGCCAACCGCACTGTCGATGCGATTGGTGAACTAATTGTTAACCGCGGTGGTGCTGCTGCAAGTGTTAAACGATTGAAGCTGCGAGCTGGTGCTGGAAAGGGCGAGCTTGCCTGTGGCCAATTTGAAACTCTTTCAATGGAGGCAACCGGAATTGCCGAGCATTTTGCAAAACATTGGTTTGCACCAGAGCGCACTGCAGATCCGGATGAACCACAAACTTTTGCAGTTTTAGTTCGTTCTAGAAAATATATCGGTGAAATAGAGCAAGCACTTCGAGCTAAGAATATTCCGGTTGAAATTGTAGGACTCGGCGGATTGATACATGTGCCGGAAGTTGCAGATATTTTGGCGCTCCTTAGAACGCTAACTTTCCCAGAGAATGGTTCATCGCTAATGCGATTGCTTACTGGTCCTAGGTTGGCACTTGGGCCAAAGGATTTGGCTGGCCTAGGAAAATTCTCTAGATCTTTAGTAGCCAATTTTGATCAATCACTTAGTAAGAGCGTTGGAAAATTAATGGAGTCGCCAAATCCGGAGATGATGGAGGCTGAAGATTTCGCAATCGGAAGCGCGATCGAAGCTTTAGAAGTATTTGAAAAAGCACCGAAGGCTTATTTCTCAGAAGTTGGGTATGCCAGATTACTTAAGTTTTCAAAAGAGTTACGCGAACTACGTAGATATTTAGTTGGATCAATCACTGATGCAATCATGGAGGCCGAGCGCTTCTTATTCTTAGATACCGAAGTTATGGTCCGAGATGGCCATTCCCAGGGTCGCAAACATTTGGATGCCTTCTTGGATGAAGCAGCGAAATTCCAGCGCAATGGCGGAACAATCTCAACATTCCTTGAATGGTTAAAGATTGCAGATTCCGAAGAGGGTGGGCTAAAACCAGTATCTGTCGCCGCTAATAAGCACGCAGTTCAAATCTTGACCGTGCATGCTGCAAAAGGATCAGAGTGGGATTTCGTAGCTGTTCCAGGTTTAGTAACTGAAAACTTTCCAAGTGAAGGCAAAGGTTTGGATTTATGGATATCAAATTCTGCAGCGCTACCAATTGCACTTCGAGGTGATGGCGCACAGTTTGACGATTTCGTATTTCCATCAAATGCTCCAAAACATGTTGAAGTTCGAAGGGCGCTAGATGTCATAAAGGAATCTTGGAAGAAGCGCAGAGCTGAAGAAGAATGGCGCCTGGCTTATGTTGCATTTACTCGCGCGAAGATAAATCTATTAGCTACCGCATCTTGGTTTGGAAATGGCATGGATCCAGTTGAAGCCAGCTCGCTCTACAACCTGGTCGAAGCTTGCGTCGATGAAATAGATTCTAGTAAGAAGATATTTGAAATGGCTAAACCAACTACAGAGAATCCAACTCGCACTTCGCCACGCACTGGAAGTTGGCCAGTCAAATCTGCTCGAAGCGAAATTATTTTAGAGACCATCAAGTACACATCAGCTCGCTCTGGATTTGCCGATCCAAAAGAACTTATAGCCGCAGCAAAAACTCCAGATGAAATTAACTTGGCAAATGATGCAATTGCACTTATTAGAGAAGTTAGCGCTAATGCAAAAGGGCTAAGCGTTAATTTACCAACTCGGATGTCAGTTTCGACTCTTGTAAATCTCGCAGAGAATCCAGATGAGTTAGCTTTGAATATTCGCCGACCAATGCCAAATCACATTGATAAATATGCAAGACGGGGAACCGCATTCCACTTATGGATTGAAGCGCAATATAAAGATCCACAAGTATTAGATGAGGATGCCCTTGATGCCGCAGACATCGATCCAGATGAGCTTCCACTTGAAGAGTTGAAAATAAAATGGCTGGCAAGTGATTGGGCAAAACGCGATCCGGCACCTGGTGGGATTGAAGTGCCCTTCGAAACGGTATTGGGCGGGGTTTTGCTGCGTGGTCGAATCGATGCGGTCTATGAGGCAAATGGCAAGTATGAAGTGGTGGATTGGAAGACTGGAAAAACTAAGAGTGGTTCGGATCTAGCTGCAGCCGCAATTCAATTGGCGATGTATCGCTTGGCGTATTCAAAGTTATTTAATATCCCAATCGAAAATATAAGCGCCGCTTTTCACTACGTAGGTTCGAATGAAACAGTTCGCCCCGCCGATCTATTGAGCGCAGATCAACTAATCTCAATCGTTACCGGCAAGTGATCGCTGATTTCGCTCTTAATTGAAATAGCCGTTACCGTATTTTCAGCCACACTTTCGCTCAATATGTAATCAAATTGAATTTTTGGTTGCCAAGTTGGATAACTAGCAATTTTAATTAGCGATTTCCATTTAGAGGCCAGCACCGGAATACTGAAAGGAAGGTTTAAATCTCCAAGGAGAATATGTTTTCCAGGCATCTTTTTTAGCCAGCGTTTTATCCGGAAAAGTTGGATTAAGTTGACGATTGGAACAAAGGAGAGATGAGTATTTACAACAGTAAAACCATTCGATAGTTGTGCGGCGATGGCGTAGCGAGGTTCATCTTTGACATAGATAAACCTAATTTTCTTGCCACCAGAATCGGCAGGGAAGGCTAAGGGGAGTCCCACTGGTGATTTACCTAGAGCAAGCACCTCCCATTTGATTACCGGAATATTTGTAATCATTCCGATGCCATATGAGGCAGGATTATCGCCCGGCGTAACAGAGCCATTTGTAAGCAAGATTGCTTCATTGGCTTTCAATCTTCGCCACTTAAAACCTGGTGTCCCGATTACACATCTAGCAAATGCAAAATTATCTGCCGCTAATTCACTTGCAAGTTCGGCGACTTGAAACACTTGGTCTGATCGATCCTGAAATGCATCAACCTCTTGAAGACCAATTACGAATTCTGAGTTACCAACGTTTAACTCGCGGGCTATCTCTTTGAAATTTTGCGCGCCTTGCCCATGCAATAAATTCCAAGAAGTAAGCCGCATTCGCTCACTTTATAAGGCTTTGGCCGCCGGCTCGCTGTGATTTGCCTGCCCTAGTAAGGTCGGCTGGTGAATGTTTTGAAGTTGCCATTGGCGAGTGAGGCGGTCGACCGCGCTGGCGAGCTTCGACTTCAACCCGATGAACTAGCAAAACTATGGAAGCAGGCCCGAATCCTGCACTTTGCCTCCGGAAAATTTAGAGTTAAAGCTAACAACGATTTGGATTTTCAAAGTGCGAGTGAAATTGCCGAACTTAAATCCAGTGGCGACTTTGCGCAGGGCGAATCGCTATTTCTGGGGCTAGATAAGGGCATTGCCTATTTTGCTTGGTGCAGTGATGCCACAGATTTTGAAAACTTTGAACTACTCGAAAATTATCAGACGCTTCGCACTTTGGGCGATTATTTATCGCAATTAGAGATGGGTCTGGCAATTCATACCCAAGCAATTGCAAATTGGCATCACTCACATCAATTCTGTGCAAGATGCGGATTGCCAACGATTAGTGCAAATGGCGGATCACTTCGTAAGTGCACATCAGATGGCTCGGAACATTATCCAAGAACTGATGGCGCGGTAATCGTCTTAGTTAAAGATACAAAAGATCGAATTTTGTTGGGTCGCCAGAAAATTTGGCCAGAACGTAGATTCTCTTGCTTTGCGGGTTTTGTTGAGCCAGGTGAATCATTTGAACAGACGGTTCTGCGCGAAGTTTTTGAAGAGTCTGGAATTAAGTTAAGAGATATTACATATTTAGGTTCACAGCCTTGGCCATTCCCAGCTTCAATCATGATCTCGTTCTCAGCTATTGCAATTAATCCAGAAGAAGCAATTCCTGATGGCGAAGAGATTGAAGAAGTGCGCTGGCTAACGCGCAGTCAAATGCGAGAAGCAATCGCTAATGAATCACTTACTTTGCCACCTGGCATGAGCGTTGCGCGCAAGATGATTGATTTTTGGCACGAGAGCGAGAACTTCGATGCCAGCAGCTAGCGTTGATCAGATTCTTGAAGCTCTAGATCCTGAACAACGAGAAGTTGTTACCGCAGTTCGCGGCCCGGTCTGCGTAATCGCTGGCGCGGGCACCGGAAAGACTCGAGTTATTACGCATCGCATCGCATATGCAATTGCAATTGGTGTAACTGATTCCAGCAAAACGCTAGCCCTAACTTTTACCGCACGCGCTGCGGGCGAGATGCGCGCCAGATTGCGCGGCCTTGGAATTCCAAATGCCACCGCAAGAACTTTCCACTCGGCAGCAATAAAGCAGTTGATGTACTTCTGGCCTTATTCATTTGGCGGCGCATTCCCATCACTACTAACGATGAAGTCAGGTGCGATTGCTGAAGCTCTTAATCGAAGTGATTCTGGGCTAACTCCACAAACTTCAACGCTTCGCGAAATCGCAAGCGAAATTGAATGGGCAAAGGTCCTAGAAATTTCACCGGATGAATATGTTGAGTCCGCACTTGGCGCAGGCCGAACACTTCGAATTCCAAAT
>WLJZ01000022.1 GCA_009701525.1 Actinomycetota bacterium | reverse complement strand
GGGCCAGCGTTCAAATGGAATGTGCCACTACACAAACTTTTGATACTTACGACCACATGTTAATAATTGGCAAGGTTCAAACCCTTGTAAATAGCGCCAAACCGCCGCTACTTTTTCTCCATAGATCACTACGCGGTATCAGCTAATTAAAGTCAAACTTTACGACCTAATCAATGGGGCAAAATGGCAAATGCGAAATTCGATGGTCGCAAGTAATCAAAATCTTTCCAAGGAAGCAAACAATAGAAAAACGGGAGTGATCAGATGAGCTCGAAATTTACACTTGCTGTTTGTTCAGAGATGGTCTTCTTAGATCTGCCACACATTGAACGCGTTAAGAAAATCCACGAACTTGGTTTTGCTGTAGAAATTTGGGATTGGACTCAAAAAGATATTCCGGCTCTTGCTGCAACTGGCGCAAAATTCACATCTATGACCGGCTATATAAGTGGAAGATTGGGCGATAAAGAGGGCGCTGCAGAATTACTTAGAACAGCAGAACAATCAATTGCAGTTGCACACGCTTTGGGAAACCCATCCTTGAATTTGCATGGCACTGGTTTAGATAGCAAAGGATTGCCGGCGCAACCTTGTTTTGATGTAACTCCTGAAATGTGGAATGAAGCTGAAATTACTCTTAATCAAATCGCAGATTTAGGTGCGGCAAATGGCGTTACATTTGTTCTAGAAAATTTGAACCTACTTGTCGATCACCCGAATACGCCTTTTGGTCTAGCTAGGGATGTAATCAAATTAGTTAAGAGCGTTAACAAACCAAATTTAAAGATGAATTTTGATATCTATCACGCCCAAATTGGTGAAGGTAATTTAATTGAACTCTTGCGCGACGCCCTACCAATTATTGGCGAAATCCAAGTTGCAGATGTCCCTGGTCGAAAAGAACCAGGCACCGGAGAAATAAATTATCCCATGATTGCTAAAGCGCTAAGAGCAATGAACTACACAGGAGTAATCGGAATGGAAGCCTGGGCAAGCGGAGATAGCGAAGTTGCATTAGCAAGTTTCAGAGAAGCTTTTAATTAAGAGAGGAATGAAGATGAGCAAGGTCTATCTATTTGTGGCAATTGATGTGAAACCTGGAAAGCGAGCTGACTTTCTGGAGAAAATTTCGGCACATGGTGCGCATATTCGCACCGAAGCGGGCTGTGAAGCTTTGGAAATATTTAATGATGTAGATAACCCAAATCAAGTGTGCGTCTGGGAAGTTTGGACTAACCGCCAATTATGGGATGCGCATATGGCAAATGATGCAAGCGCTGCATGGCAGGGTGTTGCAAAAGATTATGTAAATGGCGAGAAAATAACTGTCATGGATGCTATTTAACTAATGGTCCCCGAAGATAGATCAGTATTTGATTTACCATATGCCCAGCCAGTAGAAAGTTTAAGTTATGGCAAGAGCTCAGATCAGGTTATTGATTTCTATCAACCAAAAGAGCGAAATGATTCACTAATAGTTTTAATTCATGGCGGGTACTGGCGCCCCGAATATGATCGTAAACATTTGGCCCCACTGGCAGAGAAATTATCTGAAAATGGTTGGTCGGTTGCGCTAATCGAATACCGACGAATTATTGGCAATCCGGATGCGGCTATGGGCGATGTAATAAGTGCAATAGGCGAAGTGGAAAGTAAATATAAAAAATTAATTCTAATTGGACATTCTGCCGGAGGACATCTTGCGCTTCTAGCAGCTAATAAATTAAAGCTTTCAGCTGTTATTGCATTAGCGCCGGTCTCTGATTTACTTAAAGCCGAAGAGTTGGATTTAGATGAAGGGGCAGTCGCTGACTTTCTTGGAGCACCTGCTTCACTACGAATTGATCTTGATCCGATGCGACAGCCAATCCCGTCTATTCCAATTACTCTCATTCACGGATCTTTGGATATCAGAGTTCCAATCGGTTTCTCTCGAAATTATGTGCAGAGAGCCTCGAGTTCTGATTTGAAGTTAATTGAATTAGAAGGCGTGGGCCACTTTGAGCTTGTAGACCCTAGACATGAAACATTGAGATTAATTTGTGGCGAACTTGATGGCTGGAATTAATTCCAACAGGTAGGGTTTTGGCGTGGCGAAGAAAATATTTATCCATGCTGGTTTTCATAAGACCGGTACTACTGCGATTCAATCGAGTTTCTTTGCGGCCACCGATGAGTTGGCTAAGGTAGGAATTACTTATCCTCACGTAGGCGGTAAGGCCCATCACAAAGCTGTTTATTCGCTTATGGGCAAGGTTTGGGGATGGGAAGATCGTGGTGGCATCCTAGCGACGGATAAAAAATGGCGAGAATTTCTTAAAGTTATAAAGAAAGCGAAATCAACAGCTCTAATAAGTTCGGAATTTCTCTGCGAATTAACTGAAGAGCAAATAATTAAATTAAAAAAAGACTTAGGAAACTCCGATATAACTATTTGTTTCACGCTGCGACCACTTCTAAAAATAATTCCCTCTGCATATCAACAACATTTAAAAATCGGTATTAAAAGTAGCTATGAAAAGTGGCTTCACTCAATCCTAGATGAGCCAGGCGTTTCGACAATTACTCCATCCTTCTGGGTTCGCCATATGCATGCTGATGTCTTAGAAAAGTGGATCAAACACTTTGGGAGAGAGAGCGTAGTTCTACTTGTAGTTGATGAGAAAAATCCGCAGTTCATGTACGACCAATTCAATTCACTTCTAAGGCTGAAGGCAGGATTCCTTGTTCCTCAGAAAGATAAGGACAGCAATCGCTCGCTCTCTTTAAATGAAATAACATTGTTAAACACTATTAATAAGAAGTTCCCGAAAAAGCGTAGTTGGCATGATTATGAAACCTTCATCAGAAATGGTTCAATTAAATATTTAACAAATAAAGTTATTCCAGAACCAGATGATCTCAAGCTCTTAACCCCACAATGGGCAGTAGATATTGCGAAGGGTGTCTCTGCTAAGAATGTCGAGCGAATCAAAGGGCTCGGAATTAAGATTATTGGCGATCTAGAAGGATTTGAAAAAGCCGAAATAGCCGTTGGTGAAAATCCTGAAGTAACTATGATCCCGGTTGATTTAGCCGCAAAGGCTTTGATTGCGATGGATTTGAAGGTTGTCGAAAAACTTCCAACTCGTTATGTCGCACGAGTACTTTGGAAGATGATTAAACGAGATATCCGAAACGGCAAAATAAGATAATTTAGAGCTCAAACCTAAAATTCATCTTCCGTATCTCCGCTATTAAATTAGGGCTGGCTTAGTGTTTAATGTGAAAATCTATATTTCTTCTCATGAGCACAATCGATTTTCAAGGTGGCGAGATTCTTGCCGCCCTAGAAAGCCAATTTGCTCCAAAAGTAGTTGCAAAGCCCAAGCCAGAAATCAAGATCTCGAACGCAATAGTTTGCTCGTTTTATACCAGCGATGAGTATTACAAAAACCATGGTGCCAGACTCAGAGCGAATCTAGAAGATCTCGGGGTAGCTGTTGATCTGCGAGAAATAACAAAAAAAGAGGGCGAAGATTGGGCCGCAATTTGCCGCAAGAAAGTCGGATTCATCGCCGAGGTTTGTGAAGCCAATCCAGATAAAAAGGTTTTCTGGATTGATGTTGATTGCGAGCTATTTTCTATTCCTGATTTCATTTTGAATTCTACGGCGGACATAGTTGGCTTTCAACGAGGTTTTAGTAATCCAACAAAGATTGGATACGAGAATCGGGGGCGTTTCTGGGAACCTTGCTTCTGGGGCATTAACAACACACCTCAAGCGCGAAAAATGATTTCTGCTGCAGCCGATTTTGAGCAAGTTGCCACAGTTCGAGCTACGGATGATTTCTTCTTTGAAGAAGCCTGGCGCGCAACTTCGCCAAATATGACCTTTCAAATTATTCCTTCAAACTGCGCAGTTGATAAAGGTTCTGGAAACCTTGAAGGACATGAAGTTTTCTTTCGTTTTGGATCTAGTGGCCAAGTAGAAAACTTTAAAGGCAAAGTTGAGCAACATAAGGGCAGCAAGGCTAAAGCACGAGTCAATCCCAAGCGCGAATTATTGCGAACCGCAAAGTTCGTAGAAGCCAAACTTCCTGAAAAGCTTTCGGCTCGCTTAAGACTCTTGGTTGATGCTTCTGGGATTACTGGGTTCTTAACTGGCAAGAAACATAATAATTTGAATAACCAAACTATTTCTGAACTTGTGAACGCTGGAAAAAACGGCGATCTTGGGAAATACAATGAAGCACTTGCACTGTTTAAACGTAAAGTTTTGCCTAATCGTTATGAAAGCGCCGCAATTAAAGTAGCTTCAAGTTACTTGGCATATTCGGCAAAACCTAGTGGGAAAAAATTAAAAATAGCCTGGTGGGAAAATCCTTATCCTGGAAATTATGGAGATTGGTTAACGCCATTTATTTTTAATCACTACACAGAAGATAAAATAATTTTTCAAGGATTAACGACACAAGCACCGAAGAAACATTTGGTCAGCTTGGGGTCGGTTGGTCGATTTATAAAGAGCAATTCAGTAGTTGTCGGAACTGGTGTGAGCTCATTTAAACATGCGTTAAATCCAAAGGCAGAATATGTCTCAGTTCGCGGGCCACATACCGCAGAGCTCTTAATTCAATCGGGGGGACCAAAAGTTGAAAACTTCGGTGATCCTGCAGTTGTCTTATCAAGAATCCTGCCATTCACTCGCGGCAAAACCAATGGTCGAATAGCGCTAATACGTCACCACACACACTTGCAAGCACCTGTCAGGCTTCCTGAAAAGTTCGATGAACTTAGTGTTCAAATCTCACATCCAAATGACATCATTGCATTCATTGAGAAGCTCCATGAATATGACAGTGTTGTGACAAGTGCGATGCACGTAATGATTACCTGCCAAAGTTATGGAATCCCTTGTGCTTTAGTTGTATTCAATGGTTTCGAAGAATATGTACACGGAGATGGAATTAAATATTCAGATTATGCCCTCGGAGCCGGAGTAAGAGAATTGAACCCAGTTTCGATTAATCCTAAAATTGATTTAGCTGAAATTAAAGCAATCACTCATGTAATACGTATTTCAGAGGCGAAAATTTCAGAAGTTGAAGCGGCGATAAAAGAGGGTATAAACAAACTCAAGTAGTAATTACTTGAGACCTTCATTAGCTCGATCTAAATCAGCTTGGAAATCGACTTCAACAGCAAATAGATCTGAGATATCAACTGGCTCCATTTCGATGCCATTTTTTTCAATTGCTAACTCAAGACCGCGTTCAAAGTAATCTTGATCGCCACAAGCTTCAAGTTGGGCAATTACATGTGATTTTTCATGTGCAGAAATAAAGTTGATTCCAACTGCTTCACCTAAAGCGTTCTTAACAGTCTTAGAGAGTTCTTTGATGTAACCCTTTTCATTAACTGTGTATTTAACTTCTTCTTCCGCTGTGGCAGAAGTGTTTACGCAGACAAATGATTTCTCAGATTTGATTCGATCAGCTACTCGCTCCAGAACTTGTGCATCAAATACAACGTCGCCGTTTAACCAGAGAACACCAGATTCTTGACTTGCGCGTAGAGCCTTTAGCAAACTTTTTGAGGTATTTGTTTGATCATAAATTTCGTTGTAAACAAAGGTTGCAGTTGGATGAGCTTCAATTATCATTTCAAGTTTGAAACCAACTACAACTGTGATTCTGGCTCTGTCACCAAAAACTTGCGAAACATTCTCCATTTGCTGTTGCATTATCGAACGGCCATCAGATAAAACTGTTAGAGGCTTAGGCCAGGGCTTTCCCAATCTTGTTCCCATGCCAGCCGCCAGAATCACAACTTGAATAGCCATCTCTATCTTTCCAACCCATCCATACCTAAAGATTCCCTGTAAGACACGATAGATTACCGCTTATGACCGCAAATCTACGGACCTTAGCCGTCAACGAAGAGACCAAGATTTCTGAGGTCCTACAGGCTTTTCAATCCACCAATCAAGATTTGCTCTTAATTGATCAGAAGACAATTATCACCAAACCACACCTCGAATTGTTAACTGATTACCCGAGAACAGTTACGACAGCTCTGGTTTCAAAGATTAAAAATGGAGATACTCGAATCAGCCAAGGTCGTATCACGGGAGCAAGTTCTGGTTATCACGAAGTTGGCTATGGCAATCACAATTTTCTAGGAATTATTCGACTCTCTCAATACCAGCGAGAAGAAATTACTGCTGTGCTATCGAAAATCGATGGCTCAAAGTATTCTGGAAATGCAATTGATTTGATTCTTGTAGCGTTGGTACGCGCCGCACTGGTTGTTGCACCTGCTTCAGTCGCAGGCGCGCCATTTATAAGAAGTTCTAATCCAAATGAACGCAGTGAAACTCAAAAGCAAATTGATGCGCTTAACGATGCACGACTTAGATTAAAACTTGCGAATCGGGCAAATGACGGATTTTTCTCCGTATTCTTTCTTCGAAAGATATCCAAGATTTTCACCTGGCTAGCCGTTCGTTTAAAGATGACACCAAACCAAGTCACGCTAATCTCGTTTGCGGTTGGATTGCTCTCTGCCTATGAATTTAGCATCGGAAGTTTCTGGCATATTTTTACTGGCGCCGTACTCCTACAGTTAAGCATTATTATCGATTGTGTTGATGGCGAACTTGCGAGATATACCCGTAAGTTTTCACAACTAGGTGCTTGGTTAGATGCAATTACCGATCGAATAAAAGAATATTTAGTCTTCTTTGCTCTCGCCTATGGCGCAATAAAGAATGGCCAAGATCTCTGGATTCCCGCAATGGGAATGATGCTTTTCCAAACTTTCAGACATATATCTGATTACAACTTTGCTCGAATCAACAAGATTAGAAGTTCAAATCTAGAACCAATGGACTTTGAAATAAAGAATGATGGCTATATATCTGTAGAACGCGAGAAGAAATCACGTTTTGAATATTGGTCAAAGAAAGCTCTTCAATTCCCAATCGGCGAGCGTTGGCTTGTAATTAGCGCCTCCTCAATTATCGGCGGTGCCGCATTTACCTTCACGATAATGCCAATTCTTTCGCTTATTTCAATCGCACTTGTATTTAGGGGACGAGTTAGAAAGTCCCTAACTTGGCCTAAAGAGCGAGTTAATAAGGAGCTTGTCGATTATCAAATAGATTCCTTTAGAAGTAAGAATTCGACGAATAGATTTGATTGGCTTGAACCTTCACTATTGCGCCTTATCGAAGGTGCAATTTTTATCGAACTTGCAATAATTACTGATTTAAGTAAATCAACAATCTTCCTTCTTCTCTTTGCAATTCTTTTCAATCACTATGACAATATGTATCGCGCATTACAAGGCGAGAAAAAACCTATCTGGCTATCAGCGCTCGGCGGTTTTATTTTTGGCCGACTCTTGATTATGGCCATTTGGGTCTGGATGGGCTGGTCTTTAACTATTCTGGTTTATTACTTCAGCGCTTTATTCTTTATCGTTTCATCGGCTCAATGGATTTTAAGCCACATCTCTAAGGGCAAAGAATAAATGACTACACGCCCAAGCCGTCCAACAATTGCGCAGATTCGTGAAATCTCACAACCTATTTCAGTTACAGGTAGATCTACATCTGAGCATTGGGTTGCCGATCTATATCAACGGAGAATTTCTCCATACTTAACTCGAATATTTCTACGAACTCCAATCACTGCAAATGGCGTTACTTGGCTAATGATTTTCACCGGAGCTTCAATCGGTCCGGCACTTTTAATTCAGGGATGGCAAGGAATCGCGCTTGCAATATTTTTAAGCCAGTTACAAATGCTTATTGATTGTTGTGATGGTGAAGTAGCAAGATGGCGTGAAACTAAATCCCCAATGGGAATTTTCCTAGATAAACTCGGACATTATTTAGCAGAAGGTCTACTGCCAATATGTTTTGGATTGCGTCTTGCAAACTGGCCAAATGAACCAGTCACAAGCTCTATCTATCCCTACCTGGGCGCGCTCCTAGCGATTTTAGTAATTGTGAATAAAGGACTTAATGATGCTGTGCATGTAGCTCGGGCATTCTCGGGCCTGCCAAAGATTCAAGATAAAGCAGGAATGAATTTGCCTACCAAGGGCCTGCTTCGCAAATTAAGAAAAATCTTCAATTTCCTACCTGCACAACGGATGTTTCACTCTGTTGAATTCACAATGTTTGTGGCTTTATTCGGAACATTTCATGAATCTTTAGAGATTGCGCTTGGAATCGCGCTATTTGTCACGGTTGGACATATCGCAGCGATCGTATCTTCGGCTAAATTGCGGAATAATTAAACTATGCGCACAATTCTTGGACAGTTGAAATCTTCAACACTTCAGCTATTTCCAAATACCAAATATCGTCTTATTTTATTAGTCCTAGTTCTGACCGCAGCTTTTATCTCAGTTTCAGAGCTAGCGGTCGCAAAGATGTTTACCGGAATAATCTTGCATGAAGGTGAATTAACTAGAACTCAAATGGTCATCTACGTATGTGCCTTCTTTATATTCTTTGGTGGAACTAGAGCTGGACATTACTTCCAGCGGATTTATCGAATCAATGTCTTCGATCGCGCTTTCAAAGCATCAGATAAAGAGGTCCACCGCAGTAAAGAGAATTGGCGCTGGTCTCTAGCTTTTGAGCTGACATCGCTGTTAAGTATTTTCACGCAACTGGGAGTTGTAATTCTCTTCTTTACCTTCTTAAATTGGAAATTTGGCCTGCTCAATATCGTTGTAGTTCTAATTATCTGCCAAATATTAGGAAGAATTTTCCGCAAGCAAATCAAGACTCAGCGCGGCTTTGTTAAATCTAAAATGAAAAAAGAGCATGTACCAAGTTCAGTAAAAATTGGAACTCGAATTCGTTCTGGCGAAACTGGAATCTTGCTCTCTGGTATGGCGATGTTAATTCTCTTTGCCGCACTCATCTTTCTCAGCTATACCGGCGAAATTAGCCCGTCAAATACCGTAGTTCTCTTCTTCGGATTACGAATGCAAAATTCAAGCCTTTCCAATATTTCAAGCAGCTTAATGAGGTTTGCAAGGGCTCGCACCCACAGTGAATAAGAAAGCGCCGCTCACAATTGGTTACTCGACTCTAGGAGTTAGAGCTAAGAATATTAAGTTCCTAGATTCTGTAATTAGCATTGTTGCAGTTCAGAGCCCTGATGACGTTTTGGATCTAAATTTCAAGAACGATATCAGCGTTATTAAATTAGAAAATAGCGGCGTAGCAAAGAGTAGAAATGCGGTAATCAACGCCACTAAAACCGACTATCTCTTATTTGGAGATGACGATATTGAATTCAATGAAGCTGGAATTAAATCAGCGGTTAACTATTTAGATTCAAATCCAGGTATTTCAGTACTTTTAATGCAGGCAGTAGATGAAAGCGGAAAGTTACGCAAGAGCTATCCAAGTAAGCCGCACAAATTGAAATTAACTAATTCTGCCAAAGCAGCCACCTACGAAATGATGGTTAGGGTCGCAGATATAAACCGTGCGGGTATTCGATTTGACGAAAATTTCGGAGCTGGTGCCCAAAATTATTTAGGCGATGAATACATTTTCATTGCAGATGCCATCCGCGCCGGCTTAAAAGGAAGTTTTCTGCCATTAATAATTGCAAGCCACCCAAGTGAAAGTTCGGGAAGTATCAGAAATCTTTCAAAAGATCGGCTCGCACGCGCAAAGATCTTCACTCGAGTCTTTGGAATTTGGGCTCCAGCAATGCGAGCGTTATTTATATTGAAGCCGCCTTCTAAGAAATTTGGAGTGGTTAATTCTCTGCTCTTTGTC
>WLJZ01000021.1 GCA_009701525.1 Actinomycetota bacterium | reverse complement strand
ATGGAGATTTGCAAGAAGGAATAAGCGCTGAAGCATCATCTCTCGCCGGAACTCAAGAATTGGGCAATCTCAAAGTTATTTACGACGACAATAGAATTTCAATTGAAGGCGACACTCATGTTGCATTCACTGAAGATGTATCTGCGAGATACCGTGCTTATGGTTGGAATGTAATTGAAGTTGCTGCCAAGAGTGATGGTGATGTTGATAGAGATGCTCTCGAGATGGCGATGTTTAAGGCGCAAGGCGAGACAAAGCAACCTACCTTGATACGACTTCATACTGTGATTGCCTGGCCGGCGCCAAAAGCGCAAGGTACTGCTGAATCACATGGTTCGGCGCTTGGCGCAGACGAAGTTGCCGCAACTAAGTTAGCACTTGGCTTAAATCCTGAAGAATCTTTTGCAGTCTCTGGCGAAGTTTTGGCGCATGCACGCAATGTCAAAGTCCGCGGAGCCGCTTTGCATAGCGAATGGAATACAAAGTTTGCGGAGTGGAAAAAATTAAATAGCGAGAGAGCAGATCTCTTAAAGCGTTTAGAGTCGCGCCAACTTCCTAAGGGATGGGAAGAGGCAATTCCAACATTCGAAAGCGGGAAAGATATTGCTACTCGCGCTGCATCTGGAAAAATTATAAATGCATTGGCGAGTGTTCTTCCAGAATTCTGGGGTGGATCATCAGATTTAGCTGGTTCAAATAACACAACAATCACCGGGAGTGGTTCTTTCCTGCCCGCGACAAGTGCAATGAAAGATGCAAATCCTTATGGGCGCATAATTCACTTTGGAATTCGCGAACATGCAATGGGCGCAATTCTAAATGGCATCTCCCTTCACGGTCTTACAAAGAGTTTCGGTGGAACATTTTTAGTCTTCAGCGATTACATGCGCGGCGCAGTTCGCCTTGCTGCGCTAATGGACATTCCTTCGATTTTTGTTTGGACGCATGACTCCATCGGTCTTGGTGAGGACGGACCAACTCATCAACCTGTTGAACACATCGCCTCACTTCGCTTGATTCCCAATTTTGCAGTTATCAGACCAGCGGATGCAAATGAGACGGCAATAGCCTGGCGCGAAGTCATACGCCGAGGAAAGCCAATTGGTTTCGCACTTTCTCGCCAAAATTTGCCGGTAATCGACCGAGGTTGTTGCGGATCTGCCGAAGGTAGCGCACGTGGTGCGTACATAATCTGTGACACGGAAAAAAACCCTGATGTTATTTTGATAGCTACTGGTTCAGAAGTTCATATCGCAATTGCTGCTAGTGAACTGCTCAAGAGCGCGAATATTTCTGCACGAGTAGTTAGCGCCCCCTGCCTTGAATGGTTTGAAGAGCAAGATATTTCATACCGCGAAAGTGTGCTTCCACCTACGATAAAAGCTCGAGTAAGTATCGAAGCAGGCGTCGGAGCAGGTTGGCATAAATATGTTGGAGATTCTGGAGAAATTATTAGCCTTGAACACTTCGGTGCATCTGCTTCTGCTGGTGAACTCTTTAAGGAATATGGATTCACGCCTGAAAATATTGTGGCAGCGGCAAAGCGCACTATTAAAAGGAGTTAAATGATTCTCTTAACTGGCACAGCGGTTAGCAAATATAATCGCCAAAGTGCTGTGGCTAGCGATCTAAACAAAGCTGCAAAAGCGCTTGCCTTAAAAGATGCCAATCTTTGGGGTGAGGGCGCCAAAGCTGAAGCTGGCGTTCGCCTTAATTGGATTGATTTACCCAGGTCAAGTCGAGATCTTCTTCCGGAACTAGATGCATTGAGCGCTTGGGCGCGGGCTAATGGTTTGAATAATTTCATTCTCTGCGGAATGGGCGGCTCTTCACTTGCACCTGAAGTTATGGCCAAAACTTTTAACCGTGAGATAACAATTTTAGATACCACTGATCCAACACAAATCCGCGCTGCTGTACCCCAGGATTTGAGACAAACGCTAATTATCGTTGGCTCCAAATCAGGATCAACAATTGAAACTGCTTCTCAGAAAGCTTTCTTTGAAAAACTCTTTACCGACGCCGGATTAGACCCAGTCTCACACTTTGTAATTGTGACTGACCCAAAATCTCCACTGGATATCTCATCTAGAGCATCTGGTTATAAAGTTATAAATGCCGACCCAAATGTTGGGGGTCGATTTAGCGCGTTAAGCGCTTTTGGTCTGGTACCAGCTGCGCTGCTTGGCATCGATGTTTCTGTACTACTAGATGATGCAGATGTTGCTAGCTCTACTTTTACAGAGGAAGACTCTCCTGCAATTAAATTGGCGACACTGTTATTTGAACAATGTGAGCAGAATTTTTCATTAACTGATGAGAATTCAAATGTAAGTGGCCTAGGTGATTGGATCGAACAATTAATTGCGGAATCTACGGGCAAAGATCAACGTGGTCGACTTCCAATTGTTATTGAGAGTGCGAAATCCGAAGTTTCCGGCTTGGCGCTAAGAATTGGCTTTGCGCAAGATAGCGCCGATTTAAATGTCATCGCGACTCTTGGCGAACATTTTATTTTATGGGAGTGGGTTACAGCGCTTCTATGCCGGGCACTGGAAGTAGACCCGTTCAACCAACCAAATGTTACCGAGGCGAAAGAACGCACCGGCGAGCTTCTCGCCCAATGGGCATCTAATGGAATTCCGAAGAACGAAGCGAAAATTAAGAGCGACAACTTGGAGATCTTTTTTGAAGGTTCTGCTACAAACTTTGCTGATGCACTCAAATCATTGATAACTCCAGCAAGTAAATATCTAGCTGTCATGGCTTATCTCAACCGCACTGCCGATTTTCCAATTCTAGGGATTAGAAGTTTGCTAGCAAGTAAGACCAGGATCGGAACTACATTTGGTTGGGGACCAAGGTTTCTGCATTCAACCGGTCAATTCCACAAAGGTGGAACGCCGAACGGAATCTTCATCCAGATTACTGGTGATAGTAAAGAGGACTTAGCTATTCCTGGGAAAGATTTTACTTTTCAAAGGCTTTTAATGGCACAAGCTCTTGGAGATGCTTTGGCGATCGAATCGCGAAACTTTCCTCTAATGCGAATACATCTATTGAACCGAGAAGCTGGAATTGCTGAATTGCTAGATTTGATTGCGAAGCTTTAAGAATTAATCTTCGCCGCGAAGTCTAGAAAGCGCATCTTCGAGAATCTTCTTTGCCTCTGCTTCTGTACGTCGCTCTTTCACATAGGCCAAGTGAGTTTTATATGGTTCGTTCTTAATTGGCATAGGTGGCTTATCTTTATTTAAACCTGCTGGATAACCACAGCGTGGGCAATCCCAGATTTCAGGAATCTGAACAGTCTCATCTTCAGCAAATGATGGTCTAGTTTCATGACCCTTCGCACACCAGTAAGAGACTCGGAAACGAGCAATGGCATCGCCACGCTCTGCTTCTCCCATAGGACCTGCGCCGACGCGACTTCCACGGATTGCGCTACCCATTTTTATCTCCTCTGTTCAACTTGAATATTAAAAAACTATTTTTTCAGAACTAAACTCAAGGCAATTACGCCAGCGAACCAGAGTCCACCAACAACAATCGTGATGCGATCTAGATTTCGTTCAACAACTGAAGATCCGCCGTAGCTAGATGAAATACCGCCGCCGAAGAGATCAGATAGTCCGCTGCCTTTTCCTTTATGGAGAAGTACAAGTAGAACCATAAGAACGCTAGTAATAACTAGAAGAATTGAAAGAGCTAAGACCACGTATTTCTCCTTTATTGCCGATTAAGCTTATGAACTTTAAAAAAGCACTGGGGTAAGGATACCCGTCAATTAGTATGAAACTACGCCGCCCCGACCCGATGGAACTTGGCAATTCGAGCGAATTCCTCAGGATCTAGGCTCGCACCACCTACCAGAACACCATCAACATTTGGCTGCGCCATGATTTCAACGATATTTGAAGACTTTACAGAACCGCCGTAAAGAATGCGCGCTGCTTCTGCAATTTCATCGGACCCAATTTTAATAAGTTCAGTTCTAATAGCAGCACACACCTCTTCGGCATCGCCCGCGCTAGCTGTCTTGCCAGTTCCGATTGCCCAAACTGGTTCATATGCAAAAACAATCTTCTTTAGATCAGGTTTATGGAAACCCTTAAGTCCATTACGTACTTGGTTTAGCACATGTTCGACATGAGTGCCGGCTTCACGAATAGCTAGCTCTTCGCCAATACAGAAAATAGGAGTGATTTCATTAGCAAGTGCCGCTTTAATTTTGCGATTAACAACCGCATCATCTTCGTTATGAATAGCACGACGCTCTGAATGCCCAACTGCGACATATGAACAGCCGAGTTTATTTAACATCAGGCCACTGATATCGCCAGTAAATGCGCCGCTAACCTCGGGCGAGATATCTTGGGCGCCATACGAGAGGCGAAGTCGATCGCCATCAATTAACGTTTGAACCGAGCGGATATCTGTGAATGGCGGGAGAACAACAACATCTACAGCGTCATAATCCTTGTCATCTAGCGAGTAGGAAAGTTTCTGAGTAACTGCAATCGCCTCGAGATGATTTAGATTCATCTTCCAGTTACCTGCGATTAATGGCTTACGCATTTTTCCTCCATGGCTATTCTGCTCTGATTATTGTAAAACTATTAAGCCTGGTAGCTCTTTGCCCTCTAGATATTCTAGAGATGCTCCGCCGCCAGTTGAGATATATCCGAACTGTGAATCACTAAAACCAAGTTTACGAACCGCAGCAGCTGAATCTCCGCCACCAACAACGCTAATGCCACTAACTTGCGTAAGAGATTGCGCTAGAACCTTGGTGCCATTTGCAAAGTTTGGAAATTCAAATACGCCCATCGGTCCATTCCAAAAAACTGTCTTGCATTCACTAATTGCACTTGCAAATGCTGCGGCGCTTTGCGGACCTATATCTAGCCCCATTTGATCAGCTGGTATTTCATCAGCCGAAACAATTGTTGGCTTGGCGTCAGCGCTAAATTCAGGCGCAACAACGATGTCAGTTGGAAGTAGGAATTTAACGCCTAGTTTCTCTGCTCGTTCCATTAATTCGATAACTGTTGGAATCAAATCAGTTTCGACAAGTGACTTGCCAATCTCTAAGCCCTTCGCCGCCAAAAATGTGAAGAGCATTCCACCGCCGATAGCAATGGTGTCAACTTTCTCGAGAAGATTAGATATCACACCTATCTTGTCTGAAACCTTTGATCCACCAAGTGCTACGCCGTAAGGACGCTCTGGTGTTTGAGTAAGTTTCTTTAGTACATCCACTTCTGCAGATACAAGATATCCCGCTGCATGTGGAAGTAATTTTGCTACGTCATATACCGAAGCATGCTTTCGGTGAACCGCACCAAACCCATCGCTCACAAAAATATCAGCATAACTTGCGAGCTCTTTAGCTAGAACTGCTCGCTCACCCTCATCTTTTGAAGTTTCAGCGGCCTCGTAACGGATATTCTCCAGCAATGTGACTCCAGTGCCAGATAACTTGGCGCCAACAATCTCATTTGAAAATTTGACTTCAACTTCTAGCAACTCTGAAAGTCTCTTTGCAATAGGGGCAAGTGAGAGTTCAGCTTTGCGCTCCCCCTTTGGTCGACCAAGGTGCGCAGTAATAACTACTGACGCACCTTGTTCGAGTAAATACTTAATCGTTGGAAGTGAAGCTCTAATGCGACCATCGTCTGTAATCACGCCATCTTTCAGCGGTACATTCAAGTCACAACGAAGTAGAACTCGCTTCCCGCGAACAGCTATTGTGTCGAGGGTTTTGATATTCATTAAAGCTTCTTGCCTACATATCCAACAAGGTCAACTAAACGATTTGAGTAACCCCATTCGTTGTCATACCAACCAACAACCTTCACGGTTGTACCAATTGCCTTGGTCAAGCCAGCATCAAAAATACATGAGCTTGGATCTGTGACGATATCTGCAGAAACAATTGGATCCTCTGTGTATGAAAGGAAGCCCTTGAGTGAACCCTCGGCAGCTTTCTTGATTGCAGCATTTACTTCGGCAGCTGAAACTTCTTTTGAAAGCTCAACTGTTAGATCTGTTGCTGAACCTGTTGGGACTGGAACGCGTAATGCGTAACCATCTAGCTTGCCCTTTAGATTTGGTAGAACGAGACTGATTGCCTTTGCAGCACCAGTTGTACTTGGAATGATTGAAACCGCGGCAGCACGTGCACGACGGAGATCTTTATGTGGTTGATCAAGAATTGATTGATCGTTGGTGTAAGCGTGAATAGTTGTCATCAGGCCGCGAACGATCCCGAACTCTTCATCCAAAACCTTTGCCATTGGAGCAAGGCAGTTGGTTGTGCAAGATGCATTTGAAATAACATGGTGGTTTGCAGCGTCATACTTCTCGTGGTTAACGCCCATTACAACTGTGATGTCTTCATCTGTAGCAGGAGCCGAGATAATAACTTTCTTCGCACCAGCTGTGATGTGCTTCTTAGCATCAGCGGCCTTTGTGAAGAAGCCGGTTGAGTCAATAACAATGTCAGCCTTTACTTCGCCCCAAGGCAAGTTAGCTGGATCGCGCTCTGAAAACACGCGAATCGTCTTTCCATTAACCGTGATTGAGTCATCTGTGTATGACACGGGTAGACCTAAGCGGCCCAAGATTGAGTCATACTTTAGAAGGTGAGCAAGAGTTGCATTATCTGTTAGATCGTTAATGCCTACGATTTCGATATCAGCGCCTGATTGAAGAGCTGCGCGAAAGAAGTTACGACCAATTCGTCCAAAACCATTAATTCCAACACGTACCATTTATTTGCCTGCCTCAGATTAGAAAAAAGCGAAAATTTATAGACCACAACGCTGTAGAGGGTGAAATCCTATCAGCCCGAGTTAAGGCTAATTCCCTGGTGCTAAGGCCTACTCCGCCAATAAATCAGGGCTCAATCCCGCTTCAGTATCTGGAATCCCTAAATCATGGGCGCGCTTATCGGCCATCGCAAGCAATCTACGAATGCGTCCTGCGATTGCATCTTTGGTCATAGGCGGTGTTGCTAGCGAGCCAAGTTCTTCAAGGCTTGCCTGACCATGATTAATTCTTAGCTCTCCGGCTTGCTTTAAATGATCTGGGATTTCCGGTCCAAGAATCTCCATCGCTCTTGCAACTCGCGCTGAAGCTGCAACAGCTGCTCGCGCTGATCTGCGAAGATTTGCATCGTCAAAGTTGGCAAGGCGATTAGCGGTTGCGCGAACTTCACGTCGCATGCGCCGCTCTTCCCAAGCTAGAACACTTTCGTGTGCGCCAAGTCTTGTTAACAGAGCACCGATTGCATCGCCATCGCGAAGAACTACGCGATCCACACTTCTAACTTCACGAGCCTTAGCGGTAATTCCAAGTCGTCTAGCCGCGCCGACTAAGGCGAGGGCAGCTTCGGGACCAGGGCAGGTAATTTCGAGCGCTGAAGATCTACCAGGTTCGGTTAGTGAACCGTGTGCAAGAAATGCACCACGCCAAGCAGCTTCAGCATCACAAATTCCAGCTGAGACAACTTGTGGTGGAAGTCCGCGAATTGGCCGATTGTTTGCATCGATTAAACCAGTCTGTCTGGCAAGAGCATCACCATCAGAAGTTACGCGAACAACATATCTACTTCCCTTGCGCAGCCCGCTAGGTGAGAGGACTGCAAGTTCACTGTCATGTCCAAAAATTTCGGAGATATCTTTGCGCAATCTTCTAGCGCCTTGCGCAGTATCAAGTTCAACTTCGATTGCAATTTTTCCAGCAGTTATGTGCAAGCCACCTGCAAACCTTAGAACTGCAGAAACTTCGGCTTTGCGACAGCAAGGCTTTGAGATTGAGAGTCTGCTCAACTCATCCTTTACTGCTGATGTCATTGCCATGGGCGCTATTTAAGCAGGCTTGAGCCGAAAATGTGTGAGAAAAGAGAACTCATTTTTCTTGAATCATGATGATTTCGGTCCTGATCCTTGGCTACATCCGAAACTATTAGTTCGCCCCCAAGTCGGCCCACCAAATTCGATAACCCGCTTGCAGAAGTAACTATGGAAGGATCGGCGATCACAATATCTAGCTTCAAGCTAGGACAATGAGATAAAACTAATTCAATATGCTCTTCTGGCGTATTGCCGGCAAATTCATCAGCGCCCGAGCTCTCTTGAAGATTTAGAATCATCAGCTTCTTTGCGTTGCTCCGTGCAATTGCAGCAGCTAAATCCTCGAGTAAAAAATGTGGCATAACACTTGAGAACCAGGAACCAGGACCAAAAGTGAGCAAATCCGCCTTTTCAATTGCTGTTAAAACTTGTGGCGTTAGCGCTGGATTTTCAGGAAGTAACTTTAGAGATTTAACTCTGCCCTTAGCGGTCGCAACTTCAATCTGTCCCCGAACTATGAGATCCCCGGATGGCATTTCAAAGATTGCTTCGATATCTAATGGTTCTAGTGACATTGGCAGCACTCTTCCAACAATCTTTAGTAGTTCGCCAACGCGATCAATGCCCGCAACTAAATCGGCTGAACTATCCCATAGCGCTGCCAAAAGAAGATTGCCGAAAGCATGACCATTTAAATCACCAGAACTTTGAAACCTGTGTTGAATTATTTGCGCCCAACTCTGCCCCCAGGCGTCTGAGCCGCAGAGCGCAGCGAGTGCCATTCGCAGATCTCCGGGAGGTAGAAAATTGAATTCATCTCGAATTTTTCCGCTAGATCCGCCATTGTCTGCAACTGTAACAACCGCCGTAATTGTTGGAGTTACATCACGTAGCGCCGTCAAAGTTGCAGCAAGTCCGTGGCCGCCACCAAACGCAACAACTTTTGGCGTTGTATCGGACATTAAACTTCGCGACCCAAATCTCTATGCACAGCTTGAGCAGCTATCTTGCGAGCAGTTACGTGAGTTGAATCTGCAAAACGTTTTGCTAACTCTTCTGAGATAGCAACGCTTCGATGTTTACCTCCCGTGCATCCGACTGCGAGAGTTAAGTACTTTCGCCCCTCTTGTATAAAACCTACGGCTATGGTTTCAAAGAGCGATTGATACTTGGTTAAGAATTCTTGGACATTTGAGCTTGCTAGCACGTTATCCGAAACTGCCTTATCCAAACCTGTTAGTGGACGAAGTTCGGGAATCCAATGCGGGTTAGCAATGAAACGGCAATCCATAACCAAATCAGCATCTACTGGAATTCCATACTTGTAACCGAAAGAGAGAATATTTACTCGCAGATCTGAGTCTGACTCCTTGCTAAATATCTCGCCGACTTTTGCTTCTAACTGATGAATGTTCAATGCGGAAGAATCGATTACAAAATCTGCGGCGGATCTAACATCTTGCAACCGTTTTCGCTCTTTTGTAATTCCATCCAAGATTCGATCTGATCCTTGTAAAGGATGTGGCCGTCTTGTAGCTTCAAAGCGGCGAACGAGGGCCTCATCAGATGCATCTACAAAGAGAATTCTTCGGGCAATATTTAACTCCCCTAAATCGGAGAGAGATTTAGTTAGATCATCGAAGAATTCCCCACCGCGAACATCAATAACCACTGCAATTGCGGAGGGCGTCTTAACTGCCATTTCGCAGAGTGAGGCAATCATCGATGGCGGCAAATTATCGACTACATACCAACCTAAATCTTCAAGGGCGTGGGAAACCGTAGATTTTCCAGCACCACTCATTCCGGTGATTACTAAAACCTCATTTGATCCCATGCCCTAATCCTCTCAAGTAATCTCGCCAGTTTCCATATTGATGCTCTCGCCTTGAGCAGTTTCGATATTTAGATGCGAATGAATTGATTCTGCAATATTTGGACCTATCCCTGGGATTGCCGACAGCTCCAACTCAGTTGCTTTGCGAATAGCTGTAACAGAGCCAAAGTGCTCGAGAAGAGCCGCTCTGCGAGATTCTCCAAGTTTTGGAATATCGTCAAGTAAAGATTCAAGCATCACCTTAGAGCGCTTGCTTCGGTGAAAAGTTATCGCAAAGCGATGCGCCTCATCTCTAATTCGTTGCAAGAGATAAAGTCCCTCACTATGTCTTGGAAAGATGATTGGTTCTTTGCTGTCAACTAACCAGACTTCTTCTAGTCGTTTTGCAAGTCCGCAAATAAAAATGTCTGAAATTCCCAAATCGGCAAGAGCTTTAGCGGCAGCTGCAACTTGAGGGGCGCCACCATCAACAACAATTAGCTGTGGCGGATAGGCGAACTTTGGTCTGGCTCCCCCAGATTCT
>WLJZ01000020.1 GCA_009701525.1 Actinomycetota bacterium | reverse complement strand
CATTTGCCATCACCCGAGCGGTGTAACATAACCGCTGGTTCACGCTCAATTCATGCGTATCGCACGAAATCTGCGGGTGTAGCTCAATGGTAGAGCCCCAGCCTTCCAAGCTGGCCATGCCGGTTCGATCCCGGTCACCCGCTCCAGCAACCTTAGTAAATACCTAAAAGATTGTTCCAACTTCCTGGCCAATAAATGAACCAGTAAAGATTAAACCCGTTGAACCAAGAAGTTCATTGCAAGTTATTGTCGCCGTTAAATAAAACTCATTTGTTGTAGAAGCGCCGTTAACCAAAATTGTCGCAACGATGCTGCTCTCCTCTTCTAATCGACCACTTCTAGTAGTCAATCCATTAAGAACAACAAAATCTGAAGTCAGAATAACCGAAGTGTTAGGAGATGAAATACCAAATTTAACTGTCTTCGCAGCCCCATCACTTGAAACTCCATGAAGAAGTAAGTGCACAACATAATTTTTTCCTCTTGTGAAATTTCCAAAGTCTTTTACTGAAGCGGTTGGTGCTGATCCAATCATTGCCGAAAAAGTTAAAAGTCCCATCGAAGATTCATTTGCTCCGGCTGGACCTGTTGGACCAGTGTTACCAATTAATCCTTGTAATCCGCGCTCGCCAGATGTTCCGGTACCTGTTGGACCTGTTGGACCTTGCGCACCTGTAGAACCTGGAGTTCCGGTTGGTCCTGCAGGACCTGTTGCACCGGTTGGTCCTGTTGCACCAGTGCTTCCTGCACCTGATGCGCCGGTTGCACCTGTTGCACCAGGGATTCCAGGTAAACCATCAGAGCCATTAGTTGCTGTTCCTTTTGCACCGGTTGCACCAGTGGATCCGTTAGTTCCGTTCGTGCCATTAGTTCCTGCAACGCCTTTCAAGGAGACAGCAGTAGGCCATTTGTCTTTAGTTTTTGGTCCGTAGATGCTCATTGTTTTTGTGTCGATATAGAAATCGCCATTAATACCAGTTGTTGGTTTTGGTGCACCTTTGCCGCTTAGCAAAGTATTTATGCCTGGTGTTATAACGCGTCCAGCTTTGGAAATAGTTACTTTCTTCAATGTCTTTGCGTTTGCCTGCACTGTGTTGAAAGTAGTTAGTGTTAAAAGTATTGCGATGAATGTTGATGTGATTTTTACTGATCTTGAGGATGACATATCTGGCCCCTTTTCTGGGCCTATTTGCACCTTGTATAGGGGCGATGTATTAATCAGGATGGGCGCAATACGGCGTCTATACAAGGAATTTCATGGGGGCAACCTCTCATGTGTGCGCTTAAGTTGGGTTAAGGCCAAATATTCACAGATTAATTTCAGGTTTAATCATTATTCTCCCCAGCCTAGGGATGTTATCTACGGCTATCTAGAAGTAACTGCTTCTAGGGCCGGGACAAGGTCGGAAGTTGTAAAAGCAACTTACGAGATTAGGGAGTAAGGAAATTATGAATAAGAAAATTGCAGCTGCTGCGCTAGCAACAGCACTTACATTCGGAACACTTGCAACAGCTACAACTGCAAGTGCAGATACTGGAAATACAAAGGGTGTTCCATCAAAGCTTGCAACAGTTATTTCAGAATTGGTTACCAAGGGAACTCTTACTCAAGCACAAGCCGATGCAATTAACGCAGCAATCGTTGCGCTTGCACCAGCAAAGCCAATGGGCGGTGTTATGGGTGGACTAGGTAAAGATTCTGCAGCACATCAAGCAGTTATTACATCGACACTTGGAATTACTTCAGCTGATCTAGAAGCAGCACGTGTTGCTGGCAAGTCACTTGCAACTCTTGCAGGAGATAAGAAGGCCGCTCTAATTACTGCAATTGTTAATTTCGAAACTACAGAAATTGATGCTGCTGTAGCTGCTGGAAAAATTACTGCAGCTCAGGCTACAAAGGCTAAGGCTGGACTTACTACTCGAGTAACTGCTCAAGTTGAAAGAGTTCCAGGTCCAAAGATTGGTGAAATGGGCAAAATGGAAAAGGGACATGGCAAGGGATTGAAGCCAAAGGCCGCAAATTCTTTGAAGAAGTCCTAAGAACTCCGAAGAACTCCTAAGAACAAGGCATAACTTATTTAGCCATTCTCTACCGAATCTGCGCGGCTCTCACTAGAAATAGTGGGGGCCGTTTGGCTTTTCTGACATTATTGCGAAATGAGAATTCACATCGGTAGCGATCATGCAGGTCTTGAATTTAAGTCAGTAATTATTAAACACCTTGAAAAGAGCGGCCACGAAGTAGTTGATCATGGACCAATCGAATATGACGCTTTAGATGACTACCCAGTTTTCTGTATTCCAGCCGCACAGGGTGTTGCAAATGATCCAGGATCACTTGGAATTGTTTTAGGTGGGTCGGGAAATGGCGAACAAATGGCTGCAAATAAAGTTAAGGGAATTCGTGCGGCTCTGGTCTGGTCTCATGAAACTGCGGTTTTAGCGCGTGAGCACAACAATGCAAATGTTATTTCCATCGGCGGGCGAATGCATAGCGAAGAGTTCTGCTTGGAACTTGTAGATAAGTTTATTGCCACACCATTTCCGGGCGACGAAAGACATGTTCGCCGAATTAATTTGATGGCGAAGTATGAAGAGACTGGAAAGATTTAAAGCTTTAAGTATTTCAAGTCGGTGACGATATGACCTTTACCGATTCCTTTTCCTTCGAATCTTGTTAGTGGTCTAAATTCTGGCTTGGGAATAATCCCGCCGTTAAATCGTGAATCTTGGCCAAATAAGTTTGCAGACCATTCAGCATAGGGAACCCAATCGGTAGCAATATGAATATGGCCACCAACTTTTAATTTGCGGAAAACTAAATCAACAAAATCTCTTTGAACAATTCGGCGCTTCCAATGTTTCTTCTTGTGCCAAGGATCTGGAAAATAGAGATGAATTGCATCTAGACATCCGTCATCCATCTTCTCTTCCAAAACTTTGCGGGCATCTTCGTTTATCAATCTGAGATTCTTTAACTCAAATTCATTTATCCGAGCCAGCAAAGAACCAATTCCAGGGCGATGAACTTCAACTGCGAAGAAACCGGTCTCTGGGAAGGTGCGAGCTATTTCAGCGGTCGCCTCCCCCATACCAGTTCCGATCTCCATGATTACCGCTTTGCTGGTCGGAAAAATTTCACTTGGAATGATTTGATGGTCTGGAACTATTCCAAATACGTCCCAGAAGTTTTCAGTCGCCTTTGCCTGGGCTTCGGTAATTCGAGTTCCGCGAAGGCGAAATGACCTATTACTTAGGTTGTAAAGGCTGCCCTTTTCGCTCGAACTCATGTGGGTATCTTAGATAAGGAAAGATAAGGTTGCCTCATGCCTGGTTTAAATATCTCAAGATCCGAAGCCCATGAACGTAGTTCTCATCTTTCTGTCACCTCTTATGTGGTGAATATTGATGTCTGTCAGGGCGCCGAAAATTTCATCGCAAAGTCAACTGTCACCTTCGCTTGTAATAAGCCTGGATATGAAACATTTATTGACGCTGTTGGAAAGAATATTATTTCAGCGAAGTTAAATGGCAAGGATGTTGATGTCGCGAACTATGACGGTGAGAGCGTATTTCTAAAAAATCTAGCTGCGGATAATGAATTAGTTATTGAGATTTTAGGAGATTATTCAAAGACCGGTGAAGGGCTGCAGTACTCAGTTGATCCCGCCGATAATGAAGTTTATTTATATTCCCAAGGTGAAACCGCATACATTCGAAAAATGTATCCATGCTTTGATCAACCAGATCTAAAAGCTACCTTCCAATTGACTGTTACCGCGCCAGCGCATTGGGAAGTTATTTCAAACTCCCCTGTTAAATCTAAGAACGAAGTTGAAGGAAGTAAGAACGTCTGGGAATTCTTACCAACTCCAAGAATTTCAACCTACATCACTGCGCTAATTGCTGGTCCTTATTATCACGTGCATGATGAGTATGTCGGTGAAAAAACCGTTCCACTTGGAATCTATTGTCGAAAGTCTTTGGCAGAATCACTTGATCCTGAAGATATTTTCTTAGTGACTAAGCAAGGTTTTGCTTACTTTGAAAAAGTCTTTGGTCTTGCCTATCCATTTGAAAAATATGATCAAATTGCTGTGGTTGATTTCAACTGGGGCGCTATGGAGAATTCAGGTGCAGTAACTTTCTTAGAAAATCTCTTAGTGTTTAGAAGCAAGGTAACCGAGCGTATGTACGACGCTCGCGCAAACACAATTTTGCACGAGATGGCACATATGTGGTTTGGAAATATGGTCACCATGCAATGGTGGGATGACTTGTGGTTAAACGAATCATTTGCTGAATGGTCTTCTCATCTCGCATCTGCAGAAGGAACTCGATTTGTAAATGCTTGGACTGGCTTCAACTCAGAACGTAAGAACTGGGCATATCGCCAAGACCAACTCTCATCGACACACCCAATTGTCACCGATATGACTGATATCGAAACTGTTAATGCCAACTTTGACGGAATTACTTATGCCAAAGGCGCCTCTGTTCTTCAACAACTTGTGGCTCATGTTGGAAGAGATAACTTCATTTCGGGTCTACAGAAATACTTCGCAAAGCACGCATTCGCGAATACGACACTGGATGACTTATTGGTTGAATTGAGTGCAACAAGTGGCCGAGATTTAAAACCTTGGGTCTCAACCTGGCTCCAAACTGCTGGCGTGAATACCCTTCGCCCTAAGTTAGAGATTGCAGATAATAAATATTCAAAGATTGAAATTATTCAAGAGGCGCCACTAATACCTGAGGGGTCTAATGAACTTCGTCCTCATCGCCTTGCCGTTGGACTTTATGATGTTAAAGGCACTGAAGTCGTTCTGCGTAAGTCGGTAGAACTCGATGTTGCGGGTGCGCTAACTCAAGTTAATGAACTAGCTGGTGAATCTGTTGCAGATTTGCTTTTGATAAATGATCGCGATCTTTCATATGCAAAGGTGCGATTAGACGAGCGCTCTATTGCAACTCTTAAATCACATCTGGGAAGCATTTCCGACGGTCTAACACGTGCCATGTGCTGGGCTATTTCATGGGACATGTTGCGCGACGCTGAAATTAGCGCAACCGACTTTGTTGAAATTGCGCTGGCTGGTTTGCCAGGTGAAACCGACATCACTGTCGTAACAGTTATTGGAAATCAATTAACGACTGCAGTCGAGCTCTATGCAAGCCCCGCAAAACGTGACGCCCTTCGAATCGAAGTTGCTGATGCGATTGCTGGATTACTTGCTTCCGCAAAAGCTGAGAGCGATCACCAGCTCCAGTTTGCAAGAATATTTGCTGGCCTTGCTGCTAATGAATCACATGGAAAACAACTAGCAGCACTCCTCGATGGAAAACTTGCTGGTCTAAGAGTTGATGCTGATTTGCGTTGGACATTTGTCTTGGCGCTTTGCGAACGTGGTCTATTTACTAGAGCCCAACTAGATGCAGAGTTAGAGCGCGATAACACCATCAACGGCCAACTTGGACATGCAACCTGCGTTGCTGCTTTCCCTGCTGCAGAAGCAAAAGCTGCAGCGTGGAAGGCAATTACAACTGAAGAAATGACCAGTTCAATTCGTGCCGCAATCCACCGCGGATTTATGCGATCTGGACAACGTGACTTGCTCGCTTCTTATGTTGATCCATATTTCGATTTACTTCTAAAGATGTGGGATAACGCATCATTTGATATCGGAAGTTCTTTCGTTGAACTCTGTTACCCAACTTACATAACTGACAAAGCAACTTTAGCTAAAACTATTAATTGGCTTGATACAACAGGAAAAGATTCTCCTGCTGGATTACGTCGATTGGTTTCAGAGAGCCGAGATGCACTATCTCGCGCACTTAAAGCACAAGCTAAGGACGCTTAACTAACTTAATTAATTGGATTAATTGGATTAATTGGCTTAATTATTCGATACGAGTAAGTGTCGAACGCTTAGCCTTGCGATCAACTGTTGAAAGTAGAACAACAGCAGAGATCGCAATAAAAATTACAGTTGGTAGGCCAACAAAGTAGAGAAGTCCTTTGAAAGTTCCGAGAGGCTCTCCCGGAAGTGAACCATCTTCTTGGGTAATTCGGTTCAAAAGACCGGCTGATATTTGATGTGCGATGTTTAATGACATGTGCATATCTTAGGCAACGCCGTGTTCTGCGCCAAATGGCAGAAGATATGAGATCCATCTCGAATCTGGTTTTCCGGTTCCAAGAATTCGCCAAGCTGCGCCAGCAGGTTCGCGAGGAAGTGTCTTTAACTTCCAACCAATCTCTTTCAGCGTTCGATCAGCCTTTTGGTGATTACATTTATGACAAGCAGAAACAACGTTCTCCCAGTTGTGGGCACCACCGCGACTACGCGGAATTACGTGATCAATTGAAGTGGCAGGCGCTGTGCAATAAACACAACGGCCACCATCGCGAGCAAAGAGAGCTCGTCTTGAAAGTGGGACAGCGTGACGATAAGGAATTCGAACAAATTTAACTAATTTAATAACTGCAGGAAGAGTTAATTCACCACCTGAATATCTAAGGACAGTATCAGAATCTTCAACCGTTGTTGCACGCTGATTTAAGACGAGGATTAACGCTCGTCTCTCTGATACGACACCTAGTGGCTCGTAGGTGGCGTTCAGTACCAAAGTCTGTGGCACTCGAATTGCTCCCTTTTTGTGGTTATTGCTCCAACACGTGGCTCGCGTTGTTGGGTAAATAGTGCCGTAAGGCGGGCAAAAAATCGCGCATTTCTGATGGCTAATCTCGTGAACATAAGGATTATTCTTCGAGCATGACCCTTAGCGACAATGCCCAGAAGATTTATGACTGGTTTATCGGTGCGCCTTTCCACATTATTTTGATCCTCGCCATCGCCCTGATATTTCAGAAGATTGGCGGCCGCGCAGTCTCTAAGGCAATCAATCGAATTGCTGAAGCTGATTTCGTCCCAGGACCAAAGCGTGGGATGGAACGTCAGCGAGAACGAGCACGAACAGCAGGAAGTGTTCTGCGTTCAGCACTAAATGGAATGATTTGGCTAATTACTTTGACGATGATTCTAAGTGAACTTGGATTTAATCTCGGACCTCTTGTTGCATCAGCCGGAGTAATTGGCGTTGCACTTGGTCTTGGTGCGCAAACTTTAGTTCGAGATGTTCTTGCTGGAATGTTTATGTTGGTTGAAGATCAATATGGCGTGGGCGACAAAATTGAAACCATGGATGTCTCTGGAAGTGTTGAATCTGTTGGTCTTCGAATAACAACAGTTCGCGCGGACGATGGAACGCTCTGGTATTTACGAAATGGCGAAATCTTAAAAGTTGGAAATAAATCTCAACCTAGAAATAATTAGCTATCTGGTTGGTTCTTCATAGAGTGCGCGGCATATTGAAAATATGTCCATAGCTCCTCTTTAAGCTCTTCAGCAATTTCTAGATCAATTACTGCTGCGTGCATACATTCAAGCCAAGCATCGTGTTCTGGTGTTGCAATATGAAATGGCGCATGGCGCATCCGAAGACGTGGATGTCCACGTTGATCCGAATAGGTTGATGGCCCACCCCAATATTGTTCAAGAAATAGCGCAAGACGTTCCTCTGCCCCAGCCATGTCATCCAATGGATACATCGGTTTCAAAATGGGATTTACTGCGACCTTTTGGTAGAAACGTTTGGTTAATTCCTTAAACGTTTTCGAACCGCCTGCGCGATCATAAAAATTAGCTTCACTCATTACTTTGCAACTTCATTAACTTTGCTGATTTTGAGAACCAGATAAGCAGTTATAACGCACATAAAACCACTTATATAGAAGGCATAGGCATAATCACCGAATTTGGTATGGAGAAGTGCTGCGCCAAATGCGGCTGCAGATCCGCCGATTTGATGACCCGCAAAAACCCAACCATAAACAACTGGTGTGAGTTGTGGCCCAAGAACTTGGCGACATAGAAGAACTGTTGGAGGAACGGTTGCTACCCAATCTAGACCATAGAAAATTACGAAAACTAAAGTAGAAGGATGAATGGTTGCAAAGAGAATTGATGGTAACAAAAATAGTGAGAGCCCCCGGAAGAAGTAATAAACAAAGAGCAATTTTCTTGGATCATATCGATCAGTTAGCCAGCCAGAAAAAATCGTTCCTACAACATCGAATACACCCACAAGTGCAAGCAAACTTGCAGCAGTAACTTCACCCATTCCGTGATCGTGAGCGGCAGGAATAAAGTGAGTTCCGATTAAGCCGCTGGTTGATAAACCGCAGACAAAGAAGGAGCCGACTAATAACCAAAAATCTCGCTTCTTACTTGCATCACGCAGAGTTTGAATTGCCAAACGACCCGCATTTGTTCTGTTCTGTTCTGGTTCAACCCAATCACTAGGTGCGCCAAAAGGAGAAACGCCGGCCGAAGATGGTCGCTCTTTTAAGAAGATAAAGATAAGTGGAACCATAAGGAAAGCACCGCATGCAACAGTAATTGAAACTGATTTCCAACCTACATTTGTTGCAAGCGAGGAAAGTCCTGGTAAAAAGATTAATTGCCCAGTTGCTGTTGCGGCTGTAAGTATTCCCACTACGAGTCCGCGTTTTGCAACAAACCATCTGTTAGCAATTGTTGCTGCAAAAACAAGTGCCATTGAACCTGTTCCAATGCCGACAACTACTCCCCACAAACCAATTAAGTGCCATGGTTTTGTCATGAAAATTGTTGAGAAGGCACCGATGCCAACTGTTGATAGCGCAGTCATCACAACCCTGCGAATTCCAAAGCGCTCCATCAAGGCTGCAGCAAAGGGGGCAGTAAGCCCAAATAGGAGAATGTTTATCGCGACAGCTAACGAAATATCATCGCGGGACCAGCTAAAAGCTTCTTCCAGTGGAACCACCAATACCGATGGCGCAGATCTAAAACCCGCAGTGGCAACTAGGGTTAAGAAAGTTACAGCAGCCGCAAACCAGGCTGGGTGAATACGACGAACCTTCATTAATTCTCTAGATATTCATTTAGCAGTGCACGCTCTTCATCGGTGATTGCGCGCGAACGTTTGGTCGCCATATCGACTGCGACTTGTACGGTGCGAGCCTTTGCGTGAACTCCTGCTTTTGATGTTAATTCGTAGTCGAGTGTGAATGAAGAGTTGCCGATTTTTGAAACCCAAATTGCGATATCAATATCGAAGCCGCCGCCATTTATTGGCTCTAGATAATCTATTTCGGCGCGCGCAACAACCATGTCGGCAAACATCGGCTTTAAACCTTTAGCGATTCTGGAGTACCAGGTGAAATCAGCACGAACTTCTTGTATAAAGGTTAAGTAGTTTGCATTATTGATATGACCAAATGCATCTAAATCATTCCAACGAACATAGGTTTTTCCGTGATGGCGCATTATCTCGTCAACTTTCGATATGTAACTCGGTGCGGACGTGAAGCTTCAACTCCAAGTCTTGCAACTTTATTCTCTTCATATGATTCAAAGTTTCCTTCAAACCAGAACCACTGTGAATCGCCTTCGTAAGCCAAAATATGAGTTGCAACTCGATCTAAGAACCAGCGATCGTGCGAGATGACCACAGCACAACCGGGAAATTCAAGGAGAGCGTTTTCAAGTGACCCAAGCGTTTCAACATCTAGATCGTTTGTTGGCTCATCGAGAAGCAAAAGATTGCCACCCATTTTTAGAGTTAGCGCAAGATTCAAACGATTTCGCTCACCACCAGATAGAACACCGGCAGCTTTCTGCTGATCTGGACCTTTAAATCCAAATGCCGAAACATATGCGCGCGAAGGCATTTCAACTTGACCAACTTTTATGTAATCCAGGCCATCAGAAACGACTTCCCACAAACTCTTCTTAGGATCGATGCCGCCGCGAGACTGATCAACATATGAAATCTTTACAGTTTCACCAATCTTTACGCTGCCACTATCTGGTTGTTCCATACCAAGAATAGTTTTAAATAGCGTTGTCTTGCCTGCGCCGTTTGGTCCAATTACTCCAACAATTCCGTTACGCGGCAAGGTAAATGAGAGATCATCGATTAGAAGTCGCTCTCCGAAGCCCTTCTTTAAATGCTCAACTTCTACAACAACATTTCCAAGTCTTGGACCCATAGGAATTTGAATCTCTTCGAAATCTAATTTGCGAGTCTTCTCGGCCTCAGATGCCATCTCTTCGTAACGTGCTAGACGCGCCTTAGATTTAACTTGGCGACCCTTGGCATTCATGCGAACCCATTCAAGTTCTTCAGTCAGACGCTTTGCACGTTTTGCATCTTTCTGACCTTCGATCTTCAAACGAGTCGACTTGGTATCTAAATAAGTTGAATAGTTTCCTTCATATGGAAATGCACGGCCGCGGTCGAGTTCTAGAATCCACTGCGCAACATTGTCCAAGAAATACCTATCGTGCGTGATCGCAACAACAGTGCCTGGATACTTACTTAAATGTTGCTCGAGCCATAAGACTGATTCGGCATCCAAGTGGTTTGTTGGTTCGTCAAGCAGTAATAAATCTGGTTGCTGTAACAACAACTTACATAATGCAACGCGACGTCGCTCGCCACCAGATAGAACAGTTACATCAGCATCACCGGGTGGGCAGCGAAGTGCATCCATCGCTTGTTCTAATTGAGAATCTAAATCCCAAGCATTTCGGTGATCTAGTTGTTCCTGGAGAGTTCCCATCTCTGCTAATAACTTGTCGTAATCAGCATCTGGATTTGCCATCTCATCACTAATTTGGTTGAAGCGAGTTAATAGCCCCATAGTTTCGGCAACGCCTTCTTGCACATTTTCTAAAACTGTTTTTGTTTCATCTAAAGGCGGCTCTTGTAACAAAATTCCGACTGTGTAACCAGGTGATAAGAATGCTTCGCCATTTGATGGTTGTTGTAGTCCGGCCATAATTTG
>WLJZ01000002.1 GCA_009701525.1 Actinomycetota bacterium | reverse complement strand
CTAGGTACCGAACGTCACGAATCTCGCCGTATTGATAATCAATTACGTGGTCGATCTGGACGTCAAGGCGATCCTGGTGAGTCACGTTTCTACCTCTCACTTCAAGATGATTTGATGCGCCGATTTAACTCTGGAATTGTTGAAAGATTCCTCGGGGCAGCCGGCATTGATGAAGATGTCCCAATTGAATCCAAGATGGTTTCAAATGCGATTCGTTCAGCACAAACCCAAGTTGAATCTCTTAACTTCGAAATGCGTAAGAATGTTTTGAAGTATGACGATGTCATGAATCGCCAACGTGAAGTTGTTTATAGCGAACGGCGCGAAGTTCTAGAAGGCGCAGATATTCAAGAGCAAGTTAAGACATTTATTGTTGACACTATTTCGGCATATGTTGAGGCTGCAACAGGCGAAGGCTTTAGCGAAGATTGGGATCTCGAGACTCTCCACACCGCGCTCAAGGCACTTTATCCAATCTCATTTACAGTCGAAGATTTAGTTAATCAAGTGGGCGGTCGTTCAGGTCTAGACCAAGGATTCATTCTCGATCACGTTCTTGCAGATGTTGAAAAGGCATATGAAGAGCGCGAAGAAACTCTTACCCCAACAGTTACTCGTGAACTAGAGCGCAAGATTCTGCTTTCGGTTCTAGATCGCAAATGGCGCGAACACCTTTATGAAATGGATTATTTACAAGAGGGAATTGGGCTACGTGCTATGGCACAACGTGATCCGCTTGTTGAATATCAAAAAGAGGGTTACGACCTATTCGCAGCCATGATGGATGCAATTAAGGAAGAGCTTGTTGGTTATCTATTTAATGTTGAAGTAAATGTCGAAGAAGATTCTGGTGGAGTTGAAGCCAAGGGCTTGAGTCCTGCGATTAAGCCACAAAATGAACTTAGATATTCCGCAGCAGATGCTGAAGGTGGCGTTGTTGCAACTGGTGGAACCTCACGTAATGCGCCTTGTCCTTGTGGTTCTGGCCGCAAATATAAGCGTTGTCACGGCGCTGCTTAACTTTTAAATTAGATCAAAGTAGAACAAGTTCGGTGCAGAGCCACCGTTTATCTACACCTTCAAATCTAAGAATAAGTGAGCGTACTCGCTCGCCAATTCTTAGTGTCACAGTGGTCTCTGCCACTCCTTCAATTGGTTGACTAATGTAGATTTTTCTTATCTTCGGCGCAGCCGCCATGATTGCTGATTTAACTAAGAGCTGCTGATGGACTTGCCTATGGCACCACCTTGAAAGTTGATTTGCAGATCTTCTGCCGCCCCAAATTTCAACAATGCTCAAGGTGAATTTTGTTACCCACTCTTGAATTTCAGGCAGTTCGGATAATGGTGATGGTTTTGCTAAAAATTCTGGATCAGAGAAGTCTTCTACTCCACGACCAAAATACTCTGGAGTCGGAACCAGATAAAGCTTGGTTGGAACTTTCGGGGATTCAATTGGTGAAGGTTCTAGATAGAAAGCCAGCATTGGATGGGACCAAAGTGATTTATCAATTGGGGTTCTAGATGCAGGTGATTCGTAGTTACAAACGCGATATTTTGATTCTCTATTTTCCATTTCGGTACTTTTGCGCAGAACCAACTTGCAAACCTCATCCCAAAGGATGAATTTCCACCGTAATTTCTGTTATCACAAAGAGTGAGCCTGTGGATTTACTTCTCACTAATTTCTGCAATGTAGGTATTCATAGCCCATGAAAAACTTAAACATCTTAAAACTTAAAGAGATCGCCCTTAATAGAGCAACAGCGAGGACATACTTCGCAATTGGCTTGTTGGTGGTCTCCCTATTCGCAGCTCTGGCTATAACTGGAAAAGCTAATCAATCTGTAACAATTTGGGCCGCAAGTTCTGAAATAGCACCCGGAGATAAAATCGATAGCAGTAACACAAGAGCTGTAAAAGCACTTTTACCTGGCGCTATCAGCAAGTATTTATCTGCAAATAATCCAATTGAAAAAGGGATAGCAAGTAGGCGCATATCTACTGGGGAACTAATTCCATCAAGTGCAATTTCTCCAACCTTTAATGGTGAATCAACGCGGAGTGTGCCTCTACGAATCGCAAGAAATGATCTTCCAAATGATTTATTAGCGGGCCAAATAGTTGATATCTATTACTTGCCTCAGCAAAATTTGAACTCAGGCAAAACACTTTCTACTAAATTAATTAGCGAAGGCGTTCAGGTCGAAAGTATCGACCAGAAATCAAAAGATATGGGAGGCGAGATTGGCATAGTGTTAAAAATTCCAGAATTTGAAGTATTCAAATTGCTTGCAGCGCTAAATGATTCAAGAGTCGTGGTGGTGCGAAGTGCAATCTGAAATTCCTCAACTACAAGTTATAACTGCAATAAGTGATGCCGATTGTGAAGATTTTGTCTCTCAACTTCTCTTCAGCCAGGGATGGAGCATAATTTTCCGAGCAATTGACATGACTGGTCTGGCCGATTTCTTGACTGAAAGAACAGGTGCGCTGCGAACAGTTGTTATATATAAAAGTGATTTACCCGAATTTGATCAAGAAGTATTGAATCAATTCTTAACGCCAAAGGTTACGCAGATCTGCATCGATAATATTGAGACAAACTCACATAAATTAATGACTCACATTCGAGGGCAACTTAGGCTGCCACTCATAATCGAAAGTTCGAGCGTTGGTGAATCTGCTAATTTGGGCAAGGCGGGAAAACTATCTAATTCAAATAGTTCACTCGTTAGTCCCAAGGCGCCATGTGTAATCACGATTACTGGAACCGTTGGAGCTCCCGGACGAAGTTCTGTGGCGTTGAATATCGCAAACTATTTGGCCGAAAGTTCTACAGTCAATATTTATGATGCAGACAGTAGAGCCCCAGCTCTAGATTACTTACTAGGACGTGCTATCAAGAGCTGCGAAAATCTTTCATTGATAAATATTTCAACTCTGACTAAGTCAGCAGAGGCAGTAATTGCTGATGAGTCTCGAATTTCGGTGGTCGATCTAGGACCTTTACCACCTTTAGAAGAGGTTGTTAATGATCGCCGATGGCAGGCTGGATTTATAAATCGCACGCTTGAAGAGACGACCACACTTATTTATCTCTGTAAATCAAATGGATTAAGTCTGATCAGACTTGAGCAATTCATCTCACAATTTCCGGTCTTATTACGAAAATTGCCCATAATCTATATCTTGAATCAATCTCGAAGCACGCGTGAAGGTAGGGCGCTGGCTAATCGATTTACTAAAATCTGCAATGGTGAAATCTCCTTTATCTTGCCGGCTAATGAACAAATCAATACCAACTTGGCCGTTCCAGCTAAACGGGAGAGCGCTTTTGGTAAGACAATCGCAGAAATTGGTAGGATCGCACAGTTAGTTAAATAGCGAATCCATAAGGTTCACCTACGAGGAGGTTCAATGCTTAGCGTTGATGAATTAATCTCCTCACAATCTGCGCTTACAAATGAGGATCGCGCTCGGTTGATGGAACTCCTGGCGGAGTGGCAATTACTTTCAGATTTATCCTTTGCGGATTTAATTCTCTGGATTCCAAAGCGCAAGGATTATCAATCTTGGCCAGATGGTCATATTGCAATGGCACATATTCGTCCCACAACTGCGGCGACGGTTTTCGCACACGATGTAATCGGAAACGTTATTAATTGGGGGAGCAACCCACGAATTGATGGTGCGCTCTCTACCGGAGAGATTGATCGAGATTCAGATGCTGAAATGGTTGGCGAGATTCTCATTAAGGAAGAGACTGTTCCGGTTTACTTTGATGGCCGAGTAATCGCGGTTATTTCACGGCATAGAAACGCAGATTTAATGCGGTCACCATCGCGCCTTGAACTTAACTACCGCGAAATTGCACACAAGATTTATCAGATGGTGGCTGAAGGAACTTTTCCAATTCAAAATAGTTTTTATAGATCTGAATCGGCACCAAGAGTTGGCGACGGATTAATCCGACTAGATGCCAAAGGTTTAATTACCTATGCAAGTCCAAATGCAAGATCAGCATTTAATCGTGCTGGCTGGAGCGGTGAACTTGAAAGCCATCAACTGGGCGATGTAATTGAAAGCGTGAAACCAAAAGTAAGTATTCCAACCGATGAGTCTTGGCGCAGCATTATGAGTGGTAAGAATCTACGTCGCGAAGAATTTGAAAATGAGAGTGGAATCTTTGATTTATTGGTCATGCCTTTAGTGGCAGGCCTTGATCATATTGGTGCAATTGTTCTTCTTCACAACGTTACAGAATTGCGTAGAAGAGATCGGGCTTTAATTACTAAAGATGTAACCATCCGAGAGATCCACCATCGCGTTAAAAATAATCTGCAAACCGTTTCAGCTCTCCTCCGCCTGCAATCGCGCAGAGTGGAAGATATAAATGCCAAAACTGCTCTTGAAGAGGCGGTTCGACGTGTAGCTTCCATCGCAATTGTGCATGAGACGCTTTCAAATAGCTCGACCGAGTCCGTGGCATTTGATGAGGTTTATGATCGAATAGTCCATAACGCAATTGAGCTGAGCACGCACAAAATTAGCGTTGAGAAATCGGGAGCATTCGGCACATTCGATTCTCAAATTGCAACGCCTCTTGCTTTAGTAATAACTGAGTTAATTCACAATGCCTTAGAGCATGGGCTTGCAAATTCTGGTGAGAAATTACGAATAGAGATTGCAAGAACTTCGGCCAATTGCATCGTTAAAATAATTGACGATGGCATAGGTCTTCCAATCGATTTCAATTGGGACCAATCTTCAAACTTAGGGCTGCAGATTGTAAAGACGCTGACAGAGAATGAACTTAAAGGAAGTATTGAATTAGTGCGGGTAGGTAGCGAAACCCAAGCTGTTCTAAAGTTTTAAAATTAGAAGCTATTTTGATTCTCTAATTGGCGAGCGCGATTACGTGCGGCGCGACGTTTTAGAGCACGACGTTCATCCTCAGAAAGGCCACCCCAAACTCCGGCATCCTGTCCGCTCTCAAGGGCCCAAGCAAGGCATGGCTCTTTAACAATGCAACGATTACAAACTTTTTTAGCTTCTTCTATTTGAGCCAGGGCTGGACCAGTGTTGCCGACCGGGAAAAACAATTCCGGATCTTCATCGCGGCAAGCAGATTGATGGCGCCAATCCATGATTAGTGGGCTCCTTCTAAAGAATTATTCGTAAATCGGGGAAGTAAACGACAATAACGTTCATTTACACAAGATGTATTCTCCCGTGTAATTGCAGACATAACAAGGACATTTGCTAATTGATTTTGTGATTTGTGCCCCCGGCGGGAATCGAACCTGCGCTCCCGCCTCCGGAGGGCGGTGCTCTATCCACTGAGCTACGGGGGCCAGTGATCATTTGTGATTTGCCTGGTAATTGTAGCGATTTAACTCAATCTTCAAATAATCTGAAATGATTGCGCCATGAATGAAGCTTATTTCGCAACTGGATGCTTCTGGGGCGCAGAGCGAAGATTCTGGCAATTGTCGGGAGTCCTTGAAACTAGCGTGGGATATATGGGTGGAATTCGAGAAAATCCAAATTATGAGCAGGTCTGTACTGGTGTCACAAACCATGCAGAAATTGTCTACATTAAATTTGATCCTAAAATAATTACTTATCGCAGATTACTTGAAGAGTTTTGGGTGATGCATGATCCAACTTCGCTAAATCAGCAAGGTGGCGATATCGGGACCCAATATCGGAGCGCGATTTTTACTACTTCTGAAGAACAATTAAAAGAGGCGCTCGCAACCAGAGATATTTATCAGAATCTTCTAAACAAAGAGGGCATCGGCAAAATTGTCACTCAGATAGAAAGCGCGCAACCTCATACATATTGGTTAGCCGAGGAGTATCACCAGAAATATCTGGCTAAGAATCCAAATGGATATGACTGCCATTCAAGCACCGGAGTGCTATTTACGTCATAGTTTTGCCGTTTTAGGTGTCTAATTTGAAAAATTAATGTATTTTACGAGCCATGAGCGCACAAGTTTGGGAAATTACTCTCGCAGTCCTTTTATTAGTCCTAGCCTTTGACTTTGCATTGGCTTACAAGCAACGAAATGTTGAAACATCACTTGCAACCGCTGTTAGTTGGACCTTGTTCTATGTCGCTGCTGCAGTTGTTTTTGGAATCTCACTTGGCCAGTGGGCCGATTCTCAGGCACAGAATGAATTTTTCGCAGGATGGCTAACCGAGTATTCACTCTCATTCGATAATTTATTTGTCTTTGTTCTAATCTTGGCACGACTCAAGGTTGCTAAAGAGAAAGAGCAGCTAATTCTCTTAATTGGCATTGCAATGGCTTTGATCATGCGCGGTGGCTTTATTGCACTTGGTTCAGTAATCGTAAGTAAATTCTCTTGGGTCTTCTTCTTCTTTGGCGCATTCCTAATTTATACCGCCTATACCTTGATTAAAGAGAGCGATGAAGAGGAGTGGGAAGAGGGAAAAGTCATCTCATTCCTGCGGGAAAAAGGGGCATCAACATTCACCCTTGCACTTGTAGCGATTGCAATGACAGATGTGCTCTTTGCCTTTGACTCAATTCCGGCAATCTTTGGCTTAACAAAAGATCCTTACATAATTGTAACTGCGAATATTTTTGCACTTATGGGGCTACGCCAGCTTTACTTCCTTATCGGCGGGCTAATGAAGAAACTTCATTATCTAACTCACGGTCTCTCAGTTATCTTGGCCTTTATTGGCGTAAAACTTCTTCTAGAAGCTATGCATTCACAAGGCTGGCATCACATTGGGCCGCTCGAGCTGCCACATGTTTCACTTCAATTTAGCTTAGGAACAATTATTACAACGTTGGCCCTAACATCGGTCTTTAGCTTGTATAAAACCCGAGATAAAAAAAGTAACTAGAGTAAGCAAATGACAAAGCTCTCAGCTTTATCGTTGGCACAGCTGCAGAAGCGTAAAAGCGCAAAGTGGCGGGAATTTTCAACAGATATCTTGCCGCTACCTGTAGCCGAAATGGATTTTGAAATCGCAAAACCAATTCGCGATGTTCTTGGCGAGATGATTAAGGGTTCGGATACCGGTTATCTAGGACCAATTCCAGAACTAGGGATAAATTTAGCTAAGTTTGCAAAGGCCAGATGGGGTTGGGAGATAGATCCCGAGCAAGTATTCACCGCAACCGATGTCGGCGTTGGCATGGTCGAAATGGGTAGAACAGTTGTAAATCCCGGCGATTTGATAATGATTAACTCACCGGTTTATCACAATATGAATAATTGGATTGCCGAATTAAAATGTAAATCCTTCGATGCGCCACTCACAAAGAATGGTCTGCACTACACATTGGATTTAGCTGCGGTAGAGCGCGGTTATGCCGCAGGAGTGAAGGCGCATTTCTTGTGCAGCCCACATAATCCAGTAGGTACAGTCTTCTCTAAAGACGAGTTAGCTGCGATGGCAGAGCTTGCTAAGAAGTATGGCGTAACTATTTTCAGCGATGAAATCCATGCTCCTCTTACATATAACGCTTCCGAGTTTGTGCCATTTTTGGCAGTTAGTGAAACTGCACGTGAAGTTGGAATTTGTGTCACCGCTGCGAGTAAGAGTTGGAATTTAGCCGGGCTCAAATGCGCAACCATTGTTACGGCACATCCAAAACAATTTGAACGTGCAAAATCGATGCCGATGGCCGTTCACTATCGAGCTTCACTCTTTGGTGCAATCGCATCAGCAACTGCTTATGAATGTGCGGACTGGCTAGATAGTGCACTTGAAACCATGGATAGCAACCGTAAATTTCTAGCGAAGTTATTGAGCGAAAAGTTGCCAACAGTTGGATATCGAATCCCTGATTGCTCCTACCTAGCTTGGCTCGATCTTTCAGCGCTAAATCTTGGTGAAAATCCCGCTGAAGTTTTACTTGCATCTGGAAAGGTTGCGCTGAATTCAGGAATTACTTTTGGGCCTGAATCTGGACAATTTGTTCGCCTAAATTTTGCAACCAGTGAAGAGATAATCGAAGAAGCATTGAAAAGAATCGTTTCCTGTGTCAAATAACTTTGATGTTGTAATTATCGGGGGCGGCCATAATGCCCTTATTGCCTCCTGTTATTTAGCGAAAGCCGGATTGAGTGTTGCAATTCTTGAAAAGAATGACTCTCTCGGCGGTGCAACTGTAAGCCAGAAAGTTTTCCCAGAGTATGAAGCCCGGTTATCTCGCTATTCATATTTAGTTTCACTGCTTCCAGATAAAATTGTTTCAGATCTTGGCCTTAAATTCGAAACTATCGAGCGATCAGTTTCCTCATTTACACCAGAAAACTTCGAAGATAAGAGTCTAGGACTTCTAATAACTAGAGGACTTGTGGGTCAAACCAAGAGCGATTTCAAGGCAATTACAAATAGCGATAGCGAACTTCAAGCTTGGGAAGCTTTCTATGCCGATGTTCAAAGACTTGCAGATGTAATTGCGCCGACAATGTTGAGTAAATTACCAACTCGCTCTGAGTTAAAGGCGAGAGTTAATCACAAGATTTGGGATGAAATCATTGAAGAACCTCTAGGTAAAGTTTTAGAGGCCAGATTCGATAATGACCTAGTCCGCGGCATTGTGCTAACAGATGGCCTGATCGGAACATTCTCAGATGCGACAGATTTAGTCGCCAATATCTGTTTTCTCTACCATTTAATTGGAAACGGAACCGGTGATTGGAAAGTTCCAAGAGGGGGAATGGGGGCGCTAGTTGCTGAATTAGTTGAACTATCGCAATCTCTGGGCGTTAAATTTGTATTAAACAGTGAGGTTACTAATATCGAAAATAGTAGTGGCATATTCACTACAAAGAATAAGAGTGAGAGTTTTACAAGTAAGTACTTACTTGCGAATCTGGCACCAGGAAAGCTTGCAAATATTATGGGAACCAAGCCACCGAAAACTCTTGATGGCAGCCAAGTCAAAGTAAACATGTTGCTGACCAAATTACCAAGGCTAAAGTGCGGAACCGATCCCAAGTTAGCCTTCGCCGGAACTTTCCATTTCGATGAGAGATACTCTGATTTCACCCGTGCTTTTAAGGAAGCGGCAGCAGGAAAAATTCCATCAAGAATTCCAGCTGAAATGTATTGCCACACTCTTTCTGATCTCTCGATTCTGGGTGAAGATTTAATTGAAAAGGGCTACCAAACACTTACCCTCTTTGGTATTCACACCCCAGCTTCATTATTTGAAGCAGATAATAAGGCGAGCAAAGCAATAATTTTGGAACGATTATTAGCGCAGTTGAACGAGTATCTTTTGGATCCAATAGAAAGTTGCTTAGCTAAGAATTCAGATGGCTCACTCTGTATCGAGATTAAGAGTCCACTCGATTTAGATGAGGAAATTGGCCTTCCACGTGGCAATATTTTCCACAAGGATCTTTCGATGCCATTTAGAGAAGATAACGATATGCCGAGTTGGGGCGTAGAAACGCAAATCCCAAATCTCTTTTTGTGCGGGGCGGGCGCAATAAGAGGCGGTGGAGTCAGCGGAATCCCAGGACACAATGCCGCGGCTGCAGTACTCGAAGCGCAGGGCAAGTAAGTCGTAAGGTAGATTTATCTCATGATCAAAGCCTTTCGCCGCCTAGTTGCAGCACTTACTTTTCTTGCAGTTATAGCTGCAGCGATTAAGGCCGCATTTGATTGGGTTGCTCAAAGTGGCGATGACGATCACGAAGTTTTCGCGGACGATGACCGCGAAACTGTTTAATTAAATGGATTACATAGCCGGAAGTTGCAATATCGGAAAAGGCGAAATTAGACGTCGTCAATTTGTTGCTCTAATTGGTTTAATTCTAATAATTTCAACAACTGTTGGATTGATAAATGTTGATGCTGATCGAAGCGCTCGTTTTGGAGTTTTCGTTCCAGCGCTGATTTTTTCAGTTGGCTTTATTCAATCTCGTCGGAAATTCTGCTTAGCATTTGGCTTAATGGGAACTTTTAACTTTGGTTCACTTGGAAAATTATCAAGAGTAGCTTCACCAGAGGATCGCAGGGCAGATCGAAAGACTGCAATTTCTATCTTGGTTCAGGCACTTTCTCTCGCGCTTACTATTACTTTAATTATTTACTTACTTCCGTTTTAATTTAGTAAAGAGGAAGTAAAGCGCGGTTCCAATCGCAATTCCCCAGATCAAATCAACAAATATGACGATTATTGCTGTAACTAATAAAATTAAAGAATCTAGCCGCGTAGTTCTTAGAATCTCTCGGATATTTGCCGGGCTTGCCATTCGATAAGACGTTCCAAGTAGAACTCCTGCTAGCGCAGATGTTGGTATATTTGAAATAATTGGTGAGAGCACCAAAACAACTGACAATAAGAAGATCGCATGAAATATTGCAGAAAGACGAGATTTAGCGCCCGATCTAATATTCACCCCGGTACGCGCAATTGCTCCGGTTGCGGGCATTCCACCAACTAGAGATGAGGCCATCGAAGCTAAACCTTGTCCAAATAACTCTCGATTTGGTTGATATCGCTCCTTCTCGTCATGAATGTGTGACATCTGATCTGCAACTCGCGCAGATAGGAGAGATTCAATTGCGGCCAATAATGCAATTGAAATAACCGCAGTTATTAACTCATAGATTCTTAGCCCAAATAGTGAAAAATTCTGAATATGAAAAATAGCTTTTGGCAGGTCGCCAACCGTTGGTACTGATATTCCAAAGCTATAAACCACAATAGAACTTAGAAGAATTGCCACAAAACTTGCAGGAATATGAAATTTAAATTTGTGTGCAATCTTCGGGTAGCTAAATTTTATTACGAGCGTTAATGCGACTATGAAAATTGCTGAATAATTTAGCCCGTTATCAATTGCGCCATTCAACGTTTTCCAAGCTGTAGCAACAGTTCGGCCACCATCAATAGATGGAGTTGCAAGCGCTGTTGGAATTTGCTGGAGTGCAATTACAACAGCAATTCCTAAAGTAAAACCCTCCATGACTGGCCAAGGAACTCTATTAATAATCGAACCAGCTCGAATTAGACCAAGAATTAAAGTGAGCAAACCTGCAAAGAAGCCCAGTGGAATAAGTGATTCCACACCGTATTTGCTAACAATTGGAACTAATACAACTGTCATTGCCCCTGTAGGCCCACTTACTTGAAAGTTAGAGCCACCAAATACTGCCGCCAATAGTCCAGCAAGTATTGCAGTGATTAATCCGGCACCAGCGCCAGCACCTGTCGTGATTCCAAATGCAAGGGCCAGTGGAAGGGCAACAATTCCTACAGTGATTCCAGCCAACAAATCTTTGCGCCAATAAGTGCGAGCACTTTTATAATCAGCAGGGCTCGGAATAAATTCTCGTATGCGGCTCATTTCACTTAAATCTTACTGCCAGAATAAAAGAATTGGTGTAACTTTAAGAGTGAAATACAACTTCATATCGGGGTTATCGATTTGAGTAGGAGATCTCATGGAAATCGTTATACATGCCAGAAATGCGAACTTGGCCGAAGATTTCAGAGAAATAGCAACCGAAAAACTTAAGTCACTCGATCGATTTAGCGTAAAAGTTGAGAGCATTAAAGTTGAGATTAAACATGAGGCAAACCCACGTTTTGGTAAGTCTTCCCACGAAGTGCACTTAACTACATCAGGTGCCGGGCCGTTTATGCGCGCTGAAGGTGCGGGATTTAATGATGTTGCAGCATTTGATAAGGCAGTTACCGCGCTAGAGCTTCAGATGCGTAAGATTCATGAGAAATCTAAAGACATTAACCATGAAAGTTTGAGGAAGCCAAAATAATACTGAACGGATTGATCGAAGCCTGGTGGATGTTCTTCCACACTTTCTGGGCTCTGGTAATTGGCTTCACACTTTCTGGGGCGGTTCAAGCATTTGTCTCACGAAAGGCTATGCGCGAACAATTAGGCGATGCCAGTTTTAAGAGCATCACCAAGGCCTCACTCTTTGGAATCATAAGTTCCTCATGTTCTTATTCAGCTAGTGCACTTGCAAAGAGCCTCTTCTCTAAAGGTGCAAATTTCACCGCATCAATGGTCTTCATGTTTGCTAGTACAAACTTAGTTATTGAACTCGGCTTAGTTCTTTGGATTTTAATGGGCTGGCAATTTGCCGTGGCAGAATTTATCGGCGGTGCAATAATGATTCTCCTTCTAAAGCTTTTGATCCCACGTTTGATTCCTGCAAAGTTAATTGCCCAGTCACAAGAGAGCTACGAGGCGTCACAGAGCTCTGGTTCTGGAAGAAAACCCTCTTGGCATGATGCTGCTGGTTACACAATTGGTGATTTTAAAATGCTTCGAGTTGAACTTGTAATTGGATTTGTAGTCGCCGGTCTGGCTGCAAAGTTAGTTCCTGCTTCGTTCTGGAGCGCGCTATTTCTCTCAGATCGCGGGTTAATTTCTAGTATTGAAAATGCGATTATTGGCCCAGTAATTGCCTTCATTAGTTTTGTCTGTTCCGTTGGAAATGTGCCGCTCGCTGCAGCGCTCTGGCATGGGGGTATAACTTTTGGTGGAACCATCTCATTTATATACGCAGATCTAGTCTCACTTCCCCTAGTTCTGATTTATCGCAAGTATTACGGCACCAAGTTGGCGATACGGTTGACCTTAGTTTTCTGGCTTGTAATGAGCATGAGCGGCTTTATTACTGAGGTAATTTTCAGCGCCCTTGGGCAGATTCCAACTTCAAACCACCTAATGTCACATTCAAATTCAATTGGCTGGAATTACACAACTATTCTAAATATCTTCGCGCTAATACTAATCATCTGGGTTTACTGGATGTATCGCACCCAAGTTACTAATGGCCAAGATCAGGAGTTCGCAAAGGATTGGGTCTGTGGCATGCAGGTTCGGATCTCAGATGCGCCAGCAAGCTATGAATTAAACGGGGAGAAGTTCTATTTCTGCATGCAGGGGTGCGCCGATTCATTCGCTGCTAACCCAGCCAAATTCAAGTTGAGTTAGTTGAATATTCAATTAATATAAGAGTATTGAGTACCTACTTTTATAGAGGAGAAATCAAGTGCCCGCAGTTACCGTTGCCGACATAACTATTCTGCCAAGAGTTATTGCAGATCCAAGTGCAAGAGCGCGTGGAGTTAAGAGCGTTACAACTGCGCCACAAGGTTTTGAAGGTGAAGGCTTCCCGGTTCGCAGAGCTTTTGCCGGTGTTGATTTAACCGAACTCGATCCATTTATTCATCTAGACCAAATGGGCGAAGTTGAATATGCGCCAGGTGAACCAAAGGGAACGCCATGGCACCCACATCGCGGTTTTGAAACTGTTACCTACATTATTGATGGCATCTTTGATCACAAAGATAATCATGGCGGCGGAGGAACCATTACAAATGGCGATACCCAGTGGATGACTGCAGGAGCAGGAATTTTGCATATCGAAACTCCACCAGAACATTTAGTAATGAGTGGGGGGTTATTTCATGGCTTTCAACTATGGGTTAATTTGCCTGCAGAAAAGAAATGGTCAAAGCCGGCTTATCAAGATCTGCGTGCATCAGATGTGAAACTACTTGCATCCAGCGATGGTGGAACTTTAATTAGAGTTATTGCCGGTGAGGTAGCAGGAAATCTTGGTCCTGGTTCAACCCAGACACCTATTTCAATTGTTCACGCAACACTTGCACCTGGTGCAAAGTTAGAGCTGCCATGGAATAAGAATTACAACGCACTTATCTACACTTTAAATGGTCATGGAACTGTTGGCGATATCAAGCATCCAGTTCATATGGGACAACTAGCCGTGATGGGTGAAGGCGATACCTTGGTTGTGCAAGCTGATCCAACTCAAGAGTCTCGTTCACCAGAGATGGATGTCTTAATTTTGGGCGGTCAACCAATTAAAGAGAGCGTTGCTTGGATGGGGCCATTTGTAATGAATACAAAAGCTGAAGTTTTAAAGGCTTTTGATGATTTCCAGAAAGGTCTGCTTGGAACAATTCCTGCAACGGATATAACTGGGGTGCATGGCGCGCCAACAGAAGTTGTTGAAGGAAATTAGTTAATAAACGTTTAGTTAAAGGTTCTTAAGCGCACTTACAACTTTAGTTAGCGAATCTTTCGCATCGCCAAAGAGCAAAGTAGTTTTTGCATCGTATAGAAGATCATTTTCAATACCAGCAAAACCTGGGCGCATAGAACGCTTTAGAAAAATAACATTTCCAGCTTCTGACACGTCAAGAATTGGCATGCCATAGATTGGGCAACCTGGAGTGGTCTTAGCCGCAGGATTAACAACATCGTTTGCGCCAACGACTAGAACAACATCGGTCTGAGGAAATGTTGGATTTATCTCTTCCATTTCAACTAGTTGTTCATAAGGAACATTTGCTTCAGCAAGTAGCACGTTCATATGACCCGGCATACGGCCGGCAACGGGGTGAATTCCATAAGCAACTTCAACGCCTTTTGCAGCGAGCAAGTCAGCTAATTCGCGAACTGTGTGCTGTGCTTGCGCAACTGCAAGTCCAAAACCAGGAACGATAACAACGCGCTGGGCATAGTTAAGAAGGATAGCTACATCATCTGGTGATCCAGATTTAACGGGACGAGCTTCACCAGCACCTGCCGCAGCTTGTGGCTTTGCGGTGAATGCACCGAACAGAGTTCCAAAGAGTGAGCGCCCCATCGCCTCTGCCATTTTGCGAGTCAAGATTGTTCCAGAGGCACCAACTAATGTTCCTGCAACAATTAGCAGCGTTGACTGAAGAACATATCCACTAGCTGCAACGGTGAGACCAGTAAATGCATTTAATAGTGAGATAACAATTGGAACATCTGCGCCACCAACAGGCAGAACAAAGAGGACACCAAATAGAAGAGAGAGTCCGGCAAGTATTAGAAGTGGAGTAGTTCCGCCACTAGCAATTACCCAACCTGATGTTCCGAGTGCGCCGGCAAGCGTTGCGGCAATTACAAAACGGCCACCTGGGAAGACCACTGGTCTTGTTGTCATTAACTCTTGGAGCTTTAAGAAAGTTATGACTGATCCAGAGAATGAAACGCTTCCTACAAGTACTGTGAAAACGGTCGCTAAGACTTCGCCGAAACTTGCGCTCTCGCCAAGATTCAAATATTCAACTATTGCAACTAGCGCAGCAGCGCCACCGCCAACACCATTGAATAGCGCCACTAATTGCGGCATCTGTGTCATCTGAATTCTTCGCGCAGCAGGTACGCCAACTATTACACCGAAGGCGATTGCTCCGATAATCAATAAGGTGTTATGGCCTTCTTCGATAGAAGGATCAAAGAAGACAATTACTGTTGCAACTGTTGCGCCAAAAGCGCCAATTAAATTTCCGCGACGTGCAGTTTTTGGGGCTGAAAGACCCTTAAGAGCCATGATGAAGGAGACGGCAACTCCGAGTCCAATTAGGGCGTAAAGATTTGAATTCATTATTTCTTACCACCCTTCCCTTTAAACATTTCCAGCATGCGGTCTGTCACAACAAAGCCGCCAACCATATTTATAGTTGCTAACACCACGGCAAGAATCGCTAAGGTGGTTTCTAGTGTGGATTTTGCTTCGGCAGCCACAAGAATTGCGCCGACCAAAATAATTCCATGGATTGCATTTGCACCAGACATAAGTGGTGTGTGCAGCGTTGTCGAAACTTTAGATACAACCTCAAAACCTACGAATACCGAGAGCAGGAAGATTGTCAGAATTGCCATTGTTGTCATTTCTTGCCCTCCGGAGTGCGACGAGAGCCGCCATGAGTAAGTGTTGCAGCATCGATAATTTCATCTGAGAAGTCAGGAATAACATCGCCCGTTGGTTTTCCATCTACGCTCTTTGTCATAAGCAGAAGTAGGTTTACAACATTTCGCGAGAACAACATAGAAGCGTGATATGGCAACTGACTTGGAACATCTTTTCCGCCCCAGATAACAATGCCTTTGTCGGTAGTTATTGTCTCGCCAGGTTTGCTTCCTTCAACGTTTCCGCCTGTTTCGGCTGCAAGATCAACAATTACTGCACCAGATTTCATTGCATTTACCATTTCACCAGTTACAAGTCTTGGAGCTGGGCGACCTGGAACTGCTGCGGTTGTAATAACAACATCAGCTGCTGCCAAATATGGTGTTAAAAGTTCACGTTGCTTTGCAGCACGTTCTTCAGTCATTTCACGGGCATACCCGCCAGCGCCTTCGAGTGCTTCGAGTTCTAAAGTAATAAATTTTGCACCCATTGATTTAACTTCATCTGCTGAAGATGGGCGAACATCGTAAGCGCTTACTACTGCGCCTAATCTTTTAGCGGTGGCAATTGCTTGAAGCCCAGCAACACCAGCGCCTAGAACTACAACTTGTGCCGGTGTAACAGTTCCAGCTGCAGTCATAAGAAGTGGAAAGAATCTTGGTGAAAGTTCCGCGGCTACCAATGAGGCGCGATATCCCGCACAGAGTGCCTGAGATGTAAGAGCATCCATAGATTGCGCACGAGAAATTCGTGGAACTAATTCTAAGGAAAGTGCAGTCACGCCAGCGCTTGCAGCAGCTTCGATTGATTCAACTGAAGTTGTTGGCGATAGGAATGAAATCGTTAGCGCACCCTTTTTCAAACTCTTCATCTGGTCTGGTGTTAGGGCAGTAACCGCGGCAACAACATCAGCATCACTAATTACGTTGCCACTCTTAACAGTTGCGCCAGCAGCGGTGTATTGCGCATCTGGGAATCCCGATGCAACACCGGCTCCAGATTCAATTACGACCTCAAGGCCAGCTTTGGTTAATTTTGAAATGATGTCTGGAACGAGAGCCACACGTGCTTCGCCAGACCGGATCTCTTTAGCTACGGCTATTCGCATTCGAAAAGATTAGTGCCTACCAAGAGCAATGTCAGGTTTAATCTGCCTGAATTAGCGGTTGCCCTCAATTTCGCCACGAACTAGGTGGTAGAGAATTGCTTGAATTGTTGTACGGCGGTGATATGCCTCACGCCAGATAACTGACTTCGGGCCATCAATCACTTCTGCGGCCACCTCTTCACCTCGGTGGGCAGGAAGGCAATGCATAAAAATTGAATCAGGCGCGGTTAGCGACATCAGATCCTTCGTAATAGCAAATGGTGCAAGCGCTTTTAGTTTCTCAGCGCGAACTTCTTCCGGATCTCCCATGGACATCCAGACATCGGTATATAAAACGCTAGCATCTTTGGCTGCTGTTTGCGGATCAGTTAGAACTTCAATCTTAGCGCCGGATGTCGCTGCAATTTTTGTTGCAGTTTCAATCGCAGATTTCTCTGGTGCCCACTTACCACTTGGGGTTGCCACCACAACATGTGCTCCCATAATTGCACCCATTGTTAACCAGGCGTGAGCCATATTGTTGCCATCACCAACATAAGTAAATTTACGACCAGAAATATCGGATCCAAAAACTTCGCGAATTGTTAACCAATCGGCGAGAAGTTGAGTTGGATGATCGGTATCGGTCAGACCATTTAGAACTGGAATTGTTGAATGTGCGCCAAGTTCATCAACATCTGATTGTGCAAAAGTGCGGACAATAAGTGCGCTCGCAAAACCACTGATAATTTTTGCGGTATCAGAGATTGTTTCGCCACGACCGATTTGTAAATCATCACCACGAAGAAACATCGGAGTGCCACCAAGGTGCGCAACCGCTGTTTCTGAGGCAAGTCGGGTCCTTGTAGAAGATTTCGTCATGTAAATCGCAACAGTTTGATTTGCTAACGCATCTTTTGAGCGGAAGGGATTCGCAGCAAATTGCGCAGCAGTATCAAGGATGAGTTCGACATCAGAACGAGTCAGATGTTCGGTGCGCAATAGGTCTTTCATCATTGAATAATACCCAATAAACCAGTTCGCCTCTGTAGAATTCCAATCATGGGAATCTTCACCCGAACACCTAAATCAACGCCAGGCCTCGGCGATTTACAGCCCTTCGCCGATGTTTTAGAGAAAGAAGATACCCGCCTTTCAAATGAAGATGGCGATCATGAAAGATTTGCGCATTATGTCCGCAAAGAAAAAATTGTGGAATCAGCAGTTACCGGGAAAGCGGTAAGGGCGCTCTGCGGAAAAAAGTGGGTCCCAAGCCGCGATCCAGAGAAATTTCCGATATGTCCACTCTGTAAAAAAATATTTGATGGCCTAAAGAAGGAATGAAAAAGGCGAGCTTCCGACCACTAGTTTCCACACTAGTGATTTCCATGTTGATCTCATCGGCATTAGTGGGAAGCGCCAGCGCTGAAGACCGTCAACTGCGTAAAATTTTCTCTGGCTGGATGACTGACTACAGCACTTATGGCGACACCACAAAAGGCCAAATCCAAGCGATGGATTATGTCGTCGCACACTCTGAAATGTTTGGGCAAATTTTGCCATTTTGGTACACGCTAACTGGTGCAACAAGTATTAAAGATAAGTATGTAACTCAGAATTCGATTGATAAGTCGATCCCCATAGCAACTCTGCAAAGCCTTGGAATAAAAGTATTACCAACGATTACCGATGGAACAAAAGAGGGCGTTCTCTCAAAAATTATGGGAACGGATAGCAGTCGGGCAGCTTTGGTAAAGACAATTACGGATTTAGTAATTGCCAATAACTACGATGGAATTGATTTAGATTTCGAAGGTTTTGCCTTTGTTGACAAGATTGCGACCTGGCCAACAATTCAATCGCGTTGGGTGAAATTTATAGTCGATCTTTCGGCATCGCTACATTCAAACAGTAAGTTGTTATCTGTTACGACGCCATATCTACTCGATCCCAAAACCGGTAAAAAAGGTTATTACTTCTATGCTTGGCCGCAAATTTCTGAGCATATAGATCGATTAAACATTATGTTCTATGACTATCATAAATACGATACGAAGCCCGGTCCGATTGGTCCTATTAATTGGTTCGAGCCATCGCTAATTTATGCAACACAAACAGTTGCTCCTTGGAAGATCTACATCGGAACGCCGAACTACGGTTATAACTGGGTAACAAAAGTTACCGGCATCTGTCCAACGAACGCCCCTGCTTCAGAGAAGAAAACCTCAAATGCAGCCATTATTCATCAATTAAAGGCGCAAGCCATTTTGGATAAACCAGGAGCTATTGCTACTTACAATGAAAAATTTGGGGAAACAAATGTGCTCTATACCGCAGAATTTAATGGTGTAAATAAGAGTGGTGCGCCAACTAGTTGCAAAGTTGATCACTCAGTTTGGTATGTGGATGCTCGAGGTTATGGTGCCCGCGCAAAGTTAGTTGAGAAGTATCGTCTCGGCGGAATTGCAGAGTGGGAGATTGGTTACGGCGATAACTTAGCAATTGAAGAAGTAAAGAAAGTTGCTATCGCGATGGGCCAAGATAAGGTTATTGGTGAAGTTGTAACAAGCACAGATAATTTACTTTATGGTGAGAGCGCAGCTTTTAGCGGAACTTTCAAATTGGCAGATGGCAGACCGGTCTCTAATGTGCCAGTGTTTATCGATATTAAACGGAGTTCTGGAACCACTAGACGAGCAATCGGAAGTACAGCAGCAGATGGAACTTTCCAAACCAAAATTTTGCTCGGTGAATCTACTGAGGTTTCATTCTCAACCGATGAAACCTGGGATCGCACTCTTGGCCAGACTCCTATAAGAACAATAGGAGTGGGAAGAGTAGTCTCATGGAAAATTCCCGCCACTATGAAGCATGGTGTTACATATAAAATAACCGGGCAAGTACAACCAAAGGTTGCTGGAGTTAATGTGATTCTCGATGATGGCAGCGCTGGAAGCGCAGGAATCTCGCTTAAAGCGCCGAGATCAATTACTTTGCCCGATGGCACTTTCGAAATTGAATTTACTCCTACAAAAACTGGGAGTAAGCAATTTAGAATTCTAACTGAGGCACAGACTGGATTTTCCAGTTCAAAGAGCGCCTTCGCAACGGTATGGGTGCGATAACCATGGCAAAGACGATGACTAAAGCTGATGTAAATATCAGCGAACTACTTGATCGCCCTTGGACAACAATTGTTTGGGATGATCCGGTAAATCTAATGACCTATGTAACTCACGTATTTATAAAGCTCTTTGGCTTCTCAAAAGAGCGTGCTCATGAACTTATGATGCAAGTTCACAATGAAGGACGCGCCGTTGTTTCTACTGGTACTCGTGAAGAGATGGAGCGCGATGTGCAAAGGCTTCACGAGCATGGACTTTGGGCCACTCTCCAACGCGATGACAAAATCTAATGTCTAGTTTTGAGAAAGTTGGAGATGG